>DATNPP010000395.1:0-10250 GCA_036703175.1 Oscillatoriaceae cyanobacterium | reverse complement strand
GATACCGGAAGCGGAATCGCGCAGAGCGACCTGCACAAGCTGTTCGAGGTGTTCTCGCAAGTCGACATGAGCAACACCCGGGCCGAGGGGGGCACCGGGCTCGGGCTCTTCCTCGCCAAGAGCCTGGTTGAGGCGCAGGGCGGCGCCATCGGCGTCGAGAGCGAAGTGGGCCGGGGCTCGGTCTTCTGGTTCACCTTGCCCATCGCCGCCTAGCACCGGCGCTTCGCCCGGTGGCCCGCACGCCCTCGTGACGCCGAAGTCGCGGGGCGGTCGCTTCGCCTCGGTCGACGACTGCGATTGTATTCGAGGATCCGGAGGCCCTATCCCCGGGCGGCCTCGCCGCGCACCGCCGCCTCGATCGTCGCGATGTCGATCTTCTGCATCGTCATCATGGCCTCGAACGCGCGCTTCGCGACGTCGCCGCCCTGGCGCAACGCGTCCATCAGAACGCGCGGCGTGATCTGCCAGGACACGCCCCACTTGTCCTTGCACCAGCCGCATGCGCTTTCCTCACCGCCGTTGCCGACGATCGCGTTCCAGTAGCGATCGGTCTCGGCCTGGTCCTCGGTGGCGATCTGGAAGGAGAACGCTTCGGTTTGCTTGAACGCGTCGCCGCCATTGAGCCCCATGCAAGCCACGCCGCACACCGTGAACGCGACCGTCAGCACGTCGCCCGCCTTGCCGCTCGGGAAGTCCGACGGCGCCCGGGTCACCTTGTCGACGGTGCTGTCGGGAAAGGTGCGGGCGTAGAAGTTCGCGGCCGCTTCCGCGTCGCGGTCGTACCACAGACAGATGGTGTTCTTGTTCATCACGGCTGTCCCCTGTGTCTCGTTCTCGGTCACGTCGCGCGTCGGCCGGTCCGTTCACCCGACCCGAGCCTCGAGTACTATAAAGGGCCGGCACGCGTTGAGGCAACTGGAGACGAGGGCTACCCAAATAGGCGGTCCTCGAGAGATTGGGCCGCCAGGTGACGTGAACCCAGATGTCGGGCCGCCACGAACTGGAGATCGCGTATAATTGAGCTGCCGGCTCAGAACGAGCTCTTGCGGGGTACGCCTACCCGGCGAGCCAGGTGGCCGGCCTCTGGACGCTCACCGCCCTCCGGCCCCGCCGGAACTGAATCGATTGCTTGGAGGAATGCATTGGGACGCAAGTGGGAGAACATCAAGCGCTCGAAGGGCAAGCTGGACTCGGCCCGTAGCGCGGTCTTTGCACGTATCTCGCGCGAGATCATCGTCGCGGCGCGCCATGGCGGCGGAGACCCGGCCGGCAACTTCCGATTGCGCCAGGCGATCGATCGGGCGAAGGTGGCCGGATTGCCGAACGACAACATCGCGCGGGCGATCCGGAAGGGCACGGGCGAGGAAAGCTCGGAGACTTTCGAGGAAGTGACGTACGAGGGCTACGGCCCGGGCGGGGTGGCGATCGTCATCGAGGCGATGACGGACAACCGCCACCGGACGGCCGGCGACGTGCGCGCGGCGTTCAACAAGGCGGGCGGGAATATGGGCGAGACCGGCTGCGTGGGCTGGATGTTCCGCCGCGTGGGCGTGGTGGTGGTCCCGAACGAGGACGGGCAATATTCCGAAGAGGACCTCCTCCTGCTGGCCGCCGATGCCGGCGCCGAGGACCTCCGGACGGAGGACGGCGAGATCGTGATCGAATGCCCTCCCGAGGCACTCGAAGCCGTCACCGAGGCCCTTCGCGCCGCCAAAGTCACCGTCGCGAGTGCCGACGTCTCTCTCGTCCCCGCCAACACCGTCATGGTCGAGGACCGCGACATCGCCAAGAAGCTCGTCAGGCTCATGAACACCCTGGACGACCTGGGCGACGTTCAGAACGTCACGTCGAACTTCGATATGCCGGAAGCGTTGATGGAAGAGCTCGCGCACGCCTAGGAACGAAGCAGGCCCGCGGGTGGCGTACCCAGTTTCAGCCGCTGGGCAGGAACCTTGCGCAGCCGCAGCGAAGTGATCCCTATCAGGACTGATGAGGAAAGGGGATCGCCCGTGCGTCTGAACGACTACTTTCGTGCCTTTTCCAATCGCACCTCGGTGGCGGTGGGATCGCCCTGGGCCTTTCTGGTGGCCGTCGCCACGATCGTCGTGTGGGGCGTGACGGGGCCGATCTTCCGTTACTCGGATACCTGGCAGCTGATCATCAACACGGGCACGACGATCGTCACCTTCTTGATGGTCTTTCTGATTCAGAATGCCCAGAACCGCGACGCGACCGCCATCCACCTCAAGCTCGACGAACTGCTGCGCGCCGTCGGCGAGGCGCGCACGGAGATGGTGGACCTCGAGGATCTGCCCGACGATCAACTCGTCCAGCTGAAAGACGACTTCAAGAAGCTGCACGAGGCGTTCCGCGAGCACGTCGACGAGGCCGGCGCGAAGGTCGAGCGCTCCGGGACGGAGAGCTAGAGAGCGCGGCAACCGTCGACCGTCGGCCGGCTTAGACCTTGCGGTGGCTCTTGGTGCTCGTCTTGTGAGCGGGGCCGGTGAACTTGGGCGCCGGGCCCTTGAAGGTGCTGGGGCCGTGCCCTTTTTGGCCGGGCTTCTCCGCGACGGGCGGCGGCGCGACGGCCGTGCTTGGATCGGTGGCGACCTCGTAGCGAGGATCGCCTTCGTGGCAGTTCTTGAACACCTTGCCGCTGCCGCAGGGGCAGGGCTGACGCCGCATGGCCTTGATCTTGGGCGCCGGGGACTCGGTCTGCTGGGCTTGTTCGGCGGATTGCGTGGGTTCCATGGTGACGCCTCCTTCATGACAGGGCATGGCGCGATTGCCTCGCGAACATGCGGGGCCACAGTGTAGCACAGAATTCCGGGCGATCGCGCCGCGCCTCAGGGCCCGCCCACGCCGTAGCATGCGAGGCCCGTGCCGGTGGCGATGAGCTTCTTGAGAAATTGAGTCGGAAAACAATCGGGAAACGGCGCCACGACGACGTCGAAGACCCCGCAAGCCGCTGCGGCCATAAAGGCGCTGACCTGCCCCTTGTTCAGCAGAAAATCCGAATGGTAGAGCCGCCGGGGTTCGAGGCCGTGGGCCGCGCAGTAGGCATGGGCGCGGGCCAGCTCTTCGTCGAAGCGTTCGCCCGGATGGCACGCGATGTAGACGGCCGCCCTCATGGGGCCCTGCCGATTTCTTTCACGCGGCCGACCTGCCCGTCCGTGAGCCGCACCTTGATGCCGTGCGGGTGGGTCGGGGACTTGGTCAGAATGTCCGCCACGACGCCGTACGTGAGGCGCCCGCTGGCCTGGTCTTCTTTCAGCACGATGGCCACCTCGAGGCCAGGGTGAATGGCTTGGCGATCGGGTGGCTTCATGGGTCCTCCGTGGGCGAATGCCGACCCAGCATACCGCAGTTCGCCGTGGGTTCCCAGGGGAGGCGGTTGACGCCGGAACCGACGTGCAAGATGATGGCGGGCGAAAGCGTCATCACCCGATGGATCAACAGACAGAACCGGTTCAACACCTCAATCCTACGGACGCCGAGTCGCGTTCTGCCAGGGCCACGCTGATCGGTGCCACGGCCGTCCTGATGTGGTCCTCGCTGGTGGTGCTGACCACCTGGACCGGCGCCGTCCCGCCCGTGCAATTGGTCGCCATGGCGTTCACGCTGGCCGCGCTTCTGGCCGCGACGAAGTGGTCGCTTTGGGGCCAACATCCGATGGCGTTCCTGCGCCAACCGCCGGCCGTCTGGGCGCTCGGCGTGGGGGGCCTGTTCGGCTACCACTTTTTGTACTTTCTGGCCCTGCGGCTCGCGCCGCCGATTGAGGCCAGCTTGATCAACTACCTGTGGCCGGTGTTGATCGTGCTCTTCTCGGCGCTGCTGCCCGGCGAGCGTCTGCGCTGGTTTCACCTCGCCGGCTCCGCGATGGGGCTGCTCGGCACGGTGCTTCTCGTGACGCGTGGCGGCGCGATCGCCCTCGATGCGCGTCACCTCGCCGGCGACCTCGCAGCACTGGGCGCCGCCGTCACCTGGGCGGCCTACTCGGTCGCCAACCGCCGCTTCGGCCATGTCCCGACGGACGCCGTGGGCGGCTTCTGCGCCGCCACCGCCGTCCTCGCCTGGGGCGTTCACTTCGCCTGGGAGCCCACTATTTGGCCGGTGGGCCTGCAATGGCTTGCCGTGGCCGGGCTGGGCCTCGGGCCGGTCGGTGCGGCCTTCTTCGTGTGGGATCACGGTGTGAAACATGGCGACATTCGCGCCCTGGGCATCTTCTCCTATGCGACGCCCTTGCTGTCGACGGTGCTTCTCATCGTCGCGGGCCGCGGACAGGCCGGCGTTTCGGTCTGGATCGCTTGCGCGTTGGTGATGGGGGGCGCCGTGCTGGGCAGCCTGGATTTCTTTCGTCGGAAGCGCCGAAGGGCCGCATAGCCGCCGGAACGCAGCCCGGCTCAACTGGGAAAGTGGCTCAGATGCTCGTGGACGATCTTCCAGCCGTCGGGTTCCAGCCGGAAACAGGACGTTCCGCGGCCGCGTCCCGAACACGCCTGGCCGTCGATCGTTCCTTGCCATTTGAAGGTGTAAGTACAAACGGCCGCGCTCTCGGACTCGGCGAGCCAGTGGACGTCGACGACATCGTAAACCTCGTCCTGAATGAGGCCCCAGGTCTTCTCGACGGCCCGGCGAACGTCCGCCAGGCCCTCGAAGGTGCCGCTGGTGAACCAGAACTGGCACTGGGTAGATAGGAGGGGTTCGACCAGGTCGAAATCGCGCTGGTTGAGCGCGACCTTGTATCGCTCGAAGAGGTCTCGTGCAGACATGCGTGATGATCCTGTTTTCGTCGCGTCTTGCGAGCGCGTTGGGTAAGTCGTACGCCGGATCGGTGGCGATCGACGATGCGGAGGAATGCCGGCAACTCCTTCTTACCCGCCAGGTGGCAGTGCGCCGCCTAGCAGGCGTGCTAAGATGCCACCGTGGATATCTTCGCCTACAACCGAACGGCCTGGGACAGGCAGGTGCGCGAGGGAAACCCCTGGACCGTGCCCGTATCGTCCGAGGAAGTCGCGCGCGCTCGTCACGGGGACTGGCGCATCGTCCTGACGCCCACGAAGCCCGTTCCGGCCGAATGGTTTCCGCCTTTGGACGGCGCGCGTGTCCTCTGCCTCGCATCGGGAGGCGGTCAGCAGGGCCCTCTGCTCGCGGCAGCGGGCGCCCGCGTGACGGTGCTCGATGCCTCGCCGTCGCAGCTGGCACAGGATCGCATGGTTGCGGAACGCGACGGCCTCGACCTGACGATGCTTGAGGGCGACATGCGCGACCTTTCGCGCTTCGCCGAGGGCACTTTCGACCTGATCGTCCACCCGTGCTCGAATTGCTTCGTGCCCGATATTCTTCCGGTCTGGCGCGAGGCTCACCGGGTGCTTCGCAAGAGCGGCGTCTTGCTCGCGGGCTTCGTCAATCCGATCGCCTTCATGCCGGACCCCGACCTCGAGGCCCAGGGCATCGTCCAGCTCAAGTATGCCTTGCCGTACTCGGACCTCGACAGCCTCACCGAAGCCGAACGCCGACGCTACACGGACGCTGGCGAGCCGCTCGCATTCGGTCACACGTTGGATGATCAGTTGGGCGGCCAGTTGCGGGCCGGATTCGTTTTAACGGACCTCTTCGAGGACCGGTGGGCCGCGAACAAGGGACCGCTCCACCGATTGATGAATTGCTTCATGGCCACGCGCTCCGTCAGGGGGTAAATCTGCACGTGCGAGGCCGAAGGCTGCCGCATTGAACAGTTGCCAATCAGGCATCTTGGGTATCATGTCGTGAGCAAGGTCTGCATCGGGCGGTCCTTGTTGCAATGGCATTCGAACGCTAAACCGGAGGTGCCCATGCCTCGTTGTTTCACGGCGCTCAATCGAATTTGCGCGATCGGAGCCGGGATCACGATTCTTTTCAGCGCGACAATCGCGTCGGCGTTCCCGGGTGATGATCCCATAAAGTTTCTGGCATACGAGACCCAGCGTGGCTGGGTTTGCACGCTCGAGTCACCATTGAGTCCTGGCAACGACTATGATTTCGATGCACAGAAAGACTGGATCCCCATCGACGGGCGCCGCTGCGAGCAGAGCGAAGGCTTCGGCATCGGACTCGATGCGAACGGGCTGGTCGATCGGCAGCGACTCCATTACAGCGCCGACTGGGGGTATCTACACGGCGATTTTGCGGCCGCAAACGAAGGATGGGTGCGGCTGATACACAAGGTCTTTCCGGACAGCGTGGCGCATGAGATTCTTACCAAGACGCCGGTGGTCAATCGATTCGTGCCGACGAATGTCCTCGGGGAGCCGGTTTTCCATAACTTCCGGCTCGTCCCGGGCTCTAACTGCGTGTACCTGTTCGAAGCCTCCATGCCGTTCAAGGATTCCAGTTTCACGGCGTTGGATCCCAACGGAACCGTCCAATTTCAGCTCACTCGGAGCCCGATTTTGGCGGTTCCCGAGATCCTCGAATCGCTCCACGATTACACGTCGGATGTGCCGAAGAAGGACGTTCCGGGGCTTTTCCTCGGTGTCAAGCAGTACTGGAATCAGGTTTTAGGCCGTGAAGTGGCGAACACCGTCGCGCTGTCGTCTTCTGGGCCGCAGCAATTCCTGCGGACTCCTCCTCCGAACGCGATCGCAGTCGCCCAGTCCTACGCCGGGATCGGTGTGCAGATTGAGCGCACGCGCAAGCACCTCTGGGTGACCGGCATCATCGAGAAGGGACCGGCATGGGGGGCGGGCATGCGCACCTGGGATGAGATTGTGGCGATCGACGGTAAGCCATGCGCCGCGATGACGGTACGCCAGGCGACGGACGCCATACGCGGTCCGTCCGGCACCTACGTCGCGCTCACGGTATCACGTGGACAGTTCAAGCCGAAGGTGGTCGAGGTGATGCGGAGACCGATTCAGCTCGCGTATTGATTCTTGCCTGGCTTGATACGGCACCGACTATCTTCACGCGCCGCAGCCCCGTCGCAAGCGAGCGGCAGTTCGCGTAAGATGATGGAGCGTGCTCAATTCTGTCCCCTCGCCGAAAGGACCCAGGCTCATGCGAGACGAACGAACCGTGGCACCCGAGAGCTCGGCCGAGCGCGTGGCACTCTGGCGGGCGCTCCACGTCCAGGTCGACCCGGCCCCGCATTTGCTCGAAGACGTCGTCGGGCTCGAGTTGCTGGCACCCGATGACACTTGGCGTCAGCGGCCGGACATGGAGCCTGAAGGTACGAGCCCCTTTCGTGCCTCGATCGTGACCCGGGCGCGCTTCGTCGAGGATCTGGTCGAGGAGCAGCTGGCACGCGGCGTCGGCCAATACGTGATCCTCGGCGCCGGGCTGGATTCCTTCGCGCAGCGCCGGCCGGAACTGGCCTCTCGCCTCACGGTCTTCGAGGTCGACCAGCCCGGACCGCAACAGTGGAAGCGCCGGCGCCTGACGGAGCTCGGCTACGGCGTCCCCGAGTGGCTGCGGCTCGTGCCGGTCGACTTCGAGGCCGGCGATTCCTGGTGGGAAAAGCTGAAGGCCGCGGGGTTCGCTCCCGCGCGTCCGGCGGTCGTGGCGGCCAACGGCGTCAGCATGTATCTATCGAAGGAGGCGATCGCCGCCATGTTGCGCCAGCTCGCGCAACTCGCGCCGGATTCCACGCTGGCGATGACGTTTATCCAGCCGATCGAACGAGCCGTACCGAAAGAACGCTCCGGCATCGAGGCGGCGAAGGAAGGCGCGCGCGCCAGTGGCACGCCGTTCCTCAGCTTCTTCACCCCTCAAGAGATGTTGGCGCTCGCCCGCGAAGCCGGCTTCAACGAGGTCCGGCATGTTTCCACCAGGGACCTCCGCGAGCGTTACTTCGAGGGCCGAACACAGGGTCTCCAATTGGCAAGCGCTTCGGAAGAGTTCTTGCTGGCGACGACCTGATGTCGGAAACGACCGTGACCCCCGAGCACCTGGCACTCAAAGGTCGCTCCTTGCGCGCTCGGGCGGCCTGGCTGCTGCCGCTTGCCGCCATTCCCGTGCCCTTCGTCTGGCTTTGCGCAGGACTCGATGAGGCGTACGCCCCATACTTCCAGGGCTTGTTGGACGCGCTCGGCATTGCCGGCTTGTTCCTGAGTATTTCGACGCTCATGGCGAGACCACGCAATCGATTCGGCGCCATCGGAGGGATCGCCCTGTGCCTCGTCTTGGTGCCGGCGTGCCATTTGCTGGTCGGCATTTTCGCCAACATACAGGAACAGGTGCGGGATCTCGACCTCAGGGAAAATGCCGATGTTGTCTGCGCGGCACTCGACAAGTACGCCAAGGATCATCACGGGGCCTACCCGCCGGCGAACGATTGGTTGTCCCGGCTTTCGGCGGCGCACAAAGGGTATTTGCCGGGCGATCGCCTGCCCCCCGTGCGCTGGGCTTCACCGATGACCGCGACGCAACATGAAGCCCTGGAGGTCCGCACCGATCGCTTTCCGCTGGTAACCGCCGGTGAAATCGCGCGCCGCCACCCGCCGACACCGCTCGGGACGGATGTGGGCGCCGGGCACTGGTCTGCCGATGGGCGTTTCGACCACGCCACTTTCGGCGCAATCATTTATGATGACGATCCCGCCACCAGGACGTATGTCGTTTACGCGGTGGGCAGAAGACACGATCGGGCCATCATCGTTCAAGCGGCCACGAACGTCCCCTGGTAAGGCAGCGCTCTTTTCCACGATCCGAAAGAACCATGATTTCACGCGCCGACGCCATTCAGACCATCTTGCAACTCACGCCGGAGTTTCGTCCGGCCTGGGAGGCTTACCTGGCCGATTGGAACGGCAAGACGCCGGGTGCCTGCCTGGACTTCGGCGAGTACTCCCATTTCATCGACGACGCCGTGCTCCACAAGCGGACGGTCGATCTGGCGGCCGTGTTCGCGTTCATCGAGCGCTGCCTCGACGAGGGCGACGAGGACGTGCAAAACGCCGCTTCCGTCTGCTTTCTGGAGAACCTTCTCAATCGGGAGACTCCCACGCAAGCCTGGGTCCATTTTCTGGGGCCGCGATCGCTCGAATTCTGCCGGGAATGGGGCTACGACGGCAACTGAGTGAAGAGAAACCGTGGTCGGTCGAGCCGAGCATGCGTCCTCTGGTCGCACTCAACCCAGTTTGAGGGCCATGAAGATCTCGTCGAGGTCGCGGCCGTTCACCCGCAAGGCAGCCGGCTGACGTCCCCACGCTTCGAACCCGAGCGCCTGATACAGGCCGTGTGCCGCCGTCTGGCCGGCGCCCACTCCTAGTTGAACCCAGTCCACGCCCGGCAGGGTGCGCGCGTGGGCGATCGCCGCCTGCATCAAGCCGCGCCCGAGCCCCAGCCCGCGGCCTTCCGGGGCCACGTAGGTTCCCCAGATGGTGGCGTGGTGGCGCGACTTGAGCGACGTTTCCGGCTTGAGGCCCACCATGCCCACGAGGCGATCGCCCAGAAATGCGCCCCAGACACCGGTATCCAGGCGGTCATGGGCCCAATCGGCATTCCCCTGGGGGCCGCGCGCCGCGTATTCCTCGTAGGAGGCGCCGAATGCGTCCGGGGACTCCTGCAGGGCCAGAAGGCGCACTTCGATCAAGGCGGGCACGTCGGCACGTTCGAGTCGGCGAATCAGAATCTCGGGCATGGTCACTCCGGCGAAGGGGAAAGCGTGGATGGTCCTCCGATTGTCGCATGGAAAACGGATTCTTCGGCCGTTCCAGCGACGGCCCAAGGCCGGTTCCTGGCCGAAAGCGGCGTCGGCCGGTAAAATGGGACTCGGAACCCATCGAAATGCCAGACCACCAACAAATCGAACGGCTCGAAGGCGATCGCGACGAACGCATCTACCGCCTCCCCGTTCGCGTATTCGAGAACCTTTACGCCAACTGCTACCTCGTCGTGGACGGGGATTACCAGGCGCTGATCGACACCGGCAGCAACCTCCCCTACGCCACGCGGGGACTCGCCGAGGCGCTGGAGGCCCTTCGACACACCTGGGGCGAGGACGTGCGGCTGTCGCGCATCGTGCTGACCCACGGACACATCGACCATTACGGCGGGCTCGACGCGCTGCGGCGGCTGACGGACGCGCCGGTGGCCATTCACGGCTTGGATCGCCGCGCGGTCGAGGATCCCCTCGGCCACCACGAGGCTCAGGAAGGCGCCTTGCGGAAATTCTTCCGCCGCGCCGGCCTGGAAGGCGACGAGGCGAAGGCGGCCCTGGAGCTGTATCACGGCGAAGCGTCCGACGTCGAAGGCGGTCCGATTGCGAC
>DATNPP010000371.1:0-4133 GCA_036703175.1 Oscillatoriaceae cyanobacterium | reverse complement strand
GCTGGGCGTCGACGCGGGCAACCCGCTCGACAACCTCGAGGGCGGCGCCAAGTACCTCGGCGAGCTCACGAAGCGCTACGGCGTCAAGGACGGCGTCGCGGCCTACAACGCGGGCCCGAACGCCGTCGAGAAGTACGGCGGCGTGCCGCCCTACGCCGAGACCAAGGCCTACGTCCAGAAGGTTCTCTCGCTCTACAACCAGTTCAAGCAGCCCGAAACGGGCACGCACTCCTGGAGGTGACATGATTCGAGGTCTGTACACCTCCTCGGCCGGCATGCAGGTCGAGGAGCTCCGCCAAGAGACGATCGCCAACAATCTGGCGAACCTCAACACCGCCGGCTTCAAGCGCGACATGGCCGTGGTCGAGGCGCGCGGCGGCATGCAGCTCTGGCGCACCAACAATCCCACCAGCGCCAACCCGCTCGGGCCGACGCAGCGCGTGGCGATCGGCACGCTCGGTACGGGCGTCGAGGTGCAGCGCTTCGCCAAGGTCTTCGAGCAGGGCAACCTCCGCCAGACGGACAATCCGCTCGACGTGGCGCTGCAGGGCGACGGCTTTTTCACGCTGCAGGATCAAAACGGCGACAAGCTCTACACGCGCGCCGGCAACTTCACGCTCGATCGAAACGGCTACCTGGTCGACGACGGCGGCCGGCCGGTGCTCGGCGAGCATGGGGCGATCCATCTGGGCTCGGGCAAGGTGAACATCACGGGCGACGGCACGATCCAGGTGGACGGCCGCACGGTCGACCGGCTCGCGCTGGCGCGCTTCGACAACCCCGACGGCACCCTCGAAAAGGTGGGCGACACGCTGTTCCGCTTTCACGGCGACGGCGCGCCGCCGGCCTCGACGGCCGTCGTGAAGCAGGGCGCGCTCGAGGAGGCCAACGTCAACTCCGTGCGCGAGATGGTCGAGATGATCGCCGCGATGCGCGAGTACGAGGCCAACTCGAAGGCCTTGCAGGCCCACGATCAAGCGCTCGGCCACGCCGTGAACGACGTGGCGAAGTAATCCTCCGACTAAAGTCCTCCGGCCGGACGGCCGATAGTCCGAATGATGGTTTTTCTCAGCCGGACGGGTGTTCCCCGAGGCTGATCCACCGCCGAACGATCGAGGCGGTGCTGGTTCCCCTTTGACGGCCGCAAGGCCCGACCCGAAAGGACCGATCGCCCATGATGGGAGCCCTTTGGACCGCAGCCACCGGCATGCGGGCGCAGCAGACGAACATCGACGTCATCTCGAACAACCTCGCCAACGCGAACTCGTTCGGCTACAAGAAGGTGCGCGCCGAGTTCAAGGACCTCATGTACCAGACCGAGCGCGAGGCCGGCACGCCGATGCAGTCCGGCACGCAGACGCCGGTCGGCAATCAGGTCGGCATGGGCGTCTGGAACTCGGCCACCAACCGCATGTTCTCGCAAGGCGACTTCCAGCAGACCCAGAACCCCCTCGACCTGGTGATCCAGGGCGACGGCTTCTTCCAGATTCAGCAGCCCGACGGCAGCCTGGCCTACACGCGCGACGGCAGCTTCAAGGTCGACGGCGACGGCCAGGTGGTCACCTCGGACGGCTTGCTGCTGGTGCCGAACATTCAGGTGCCGGAAGGCTCGACCAATCTGACGATCTCGCCCGAGGGCGCGGTGACCGCGCAGGTGGGGCCGAACATCCAGCAGATCGGCCAGCTGCAGATCGCCCGCTTCATCAACCCCGCCGGCCTCACGGCCCAGGGCAACAGCTTGTTCACGCAGACGCCGGCCTCCGGCGAGCCCGTGACGGCGACGCCTGACAGCAACGGCGTCGGGTCGATCAAGCAGGGCTACATCGAGCTCTCGAACGTCGACACGGTCGAGGAGATGATCAACCTGATCGTCGCGCAGCGCGCCTACGAGGCCAACTCGAAGTCCATTCAGACCTCCGACAACATGCTCAGCATCGCCAACAATTTGCAACACTAGGATCGCGCTGAATGACCTTGTCGGCTGACCTCAATCCGATTCACCCCCTCGATCCGCCGCCCGCGCCGAAGACGGCCGGGCAGAAGAAGCTCTACAAGGCTTGCCAGGATTTCGAGGGCGTGATGCTGGGCCTGGTCTTCAAGGAGATGCGCAAGAGCGTCCAGTCGAGCGATCCGCTGGATCAGGGGCAGGCGCAGGACATCTACCACGGCATGCTCGACGACGCGATGTCCAAGTCGATGGCGACCACAGGCGGCATCGGCCTCGCCGAGGATCTCTACCGCCAGCTCTACACCACCGTGAAATGACGTGAAAATCACGGTAGAATGAAGTAGCCCGAATGGGCGCCTGCCGACGGCAGGCGCCCGATGTTTTGGAGAAACCATGGCGATCGCGAACTGTGCCCGTTGCGGGAAGCTCTACCAGAAGCCCGCGGGCGTGAAGATCTGCGCGGAGTGCGTGCAATCCGAAGAAGACGCCTACCGCCTGGTGCGCGACCACCTCGAGGCGAACCCCGGCATCGAGTTGCCGGCACTGAGCGCCGCGACCGGCGTCGACGAAAGCCAGATCGAGCGCTTCGTCCGTCAGGGCCGCTTGGCCATGCTCGAGGAACACGCGGAGGGACTCGTCGTGGAGTGCCAGCGCTGCGGCGCGCCGATCACGAGCGGGCGCCATTGCGCGGCCTGCACGGAGGCGATCGCCCAGGAGCTCAAGGCCTCGGTCGAAACGCTGCGCGATCGCCAGCTGGGCGGCCGTCCGGATCCGTTGCGAGAAAAGCGAGCACGCGATTCAAGTTCGTGGCGACAGGGTCGATAATAGGGTCAGAAGAGTTTACCGCGAAGTGAGGTGAGTACGGTGCGTATCTCGAATGAGCAGGCCCAACAGATTCTGGCTGCTCAGAAGCTCAAGGGCGCCAAGGGCGCCGGAGCGGCCGGGGACGTCGGAGCGGTCTCCGGAGCCCACTCGGTTTCGGTCTCGTCGACGGGCCTCGAAATCGGCAAGGCCCTGCAGGCCCTGTCGGGCATTTCCGACGTGCGTGCGGACAAGGTCGCCGAGCTGAAGAGCCAGATCCAGAGCGGCGAGTACAACGTCTCCGGTCGCGACGTGGCCGAGAGCCTGCTGCGCCGCGCGGCGGACAAGGGCCTCTAGGAGGCGAGCGTGAACGCGCATCTCGATCAACTCGAGCTCGTGCTTGCCAATCAGGTAGCCGGGCTCACGGCGCTGTGCAATTGGCAGCTTCGCAAGATCGAACTGATCAAGGGCCGCCGCGTCCAGGATCTCGCCGCTTTCGTGCAGCGCGAGGAGGAGCAGGTCGCGCGCCTTCAGCAAGCCGAGAGCCAGCGCCAGGCCCTGATGGGGCTGCTTGCGCTCGAGATGGGGCTGGATGCCGCCATGCCCCTCTCCGAGCTGTTGCCGCACCTCCCCGAGGCCTATCAGGAACGGTTGGGCAAGCGCCGCGAGCAACTGCGCGCGCTCGTCGAGAAGCTGCGGGAACATCAGCCGCTCATCAACGAGTTGCTGCGCGTCAGCCTGGACTACGTGCATTTCTCGATGGATATCTTCGCCAAGCTCGCGGCCGTCGTACGGCCGAGCTCCTATGGAAGCACGGGCGACGTGGCCGCGCCCCAACTCTCTTCCTGGCTGGTGGATCGCCAGGCCTGATGAAAACCGGCTTCGCCGGGAGGTGCCCATGAGTATCGGCTTGAACGCCGCGGTCTCGGGATTGATGGCCGCGCAACGCGCGATCGACGTCGCGAGCCACAACCTCTCCAACTCGAACACACCGGGCTACTCCCGGCAGACCATGCAGCAGCAAGCCAGCGATCCGCTGGGCGGCAGCGGCCTGTTCATGGGCTACCAGGGCGCGGGCGAGGTCGGCACGGGCGTCACCGTCACCTCGATCATCCGCGTGACCAACCAGTACTTGAGCAACCAGTTCCGCAACGAGTCCGCCCCGCTGGGCGAGGCGCAGGTCACGTCGGACACCCTCAAGCAGGTCCAGAACATCTTCGACGAGCCCTCGAGCAACGGCTTGGCCTCGCAGCTGCAGCAGTTCTGGAACGGCTGGCAGAAGCTCTCGAACAACCCCGAAGACGTGTCCGTGCGCACCAATCTGCAGACCGTGAGCGCCGGCCTCGCGAGCACCTTCAACACCGTCTTCACCAAGCTGACCAAT
>DATNPP010000368.1:0-5623 GCA_036703175.1 Oscillatoriaceae cyanobacterium | reverse complement strand
GTCGGCTGAGATTAGACTTCTTCGACGCCACCCGACTTGAGCTCGCCCTTCGCACGGGCCCGCAAAAACGCGTCGATGAACAAATCCACGTCCCCGTCCATCACGGCGTCCACGTTGCCCGTCTCGGCGCCCGTGCGGTGGTCTTTGACCATCGTGTAGGGCTGGAAGACGTAGCTGCGAATCTGGTTGCCCCAGGCGGCCTCGGTCTGCGGGCCCTTGAGGTCCTGCAGCTTCTGCGCGTGCTCGGCCATCATGCGGTCGTAGAGCTTCGCCTTGATGATCCGCATCGCAGTTTCCTTGTTCTGCAACTGGCTACGCTCGTTCTGGCAGGTCACCACCGTGCCCGTGGGCAAGTGCGTGATGCGGATGGCCGTCTCGACCTTGTTTACGTTCTGGCCGCCCGCGCCGCCCGACCGGTAGGTGTCGATGCGCAGTTCCTTGGGATCGAGCTCGAGGTCCACGTCCGCCTCGACCTCGGGCACCACGTCGACGCCCGCGAAGGACGTCTGGCGCTTGCCGTTCGCGTTGAACGGGCTGATGCGCACCAGCCGATGCGTGCCGCGCTCGGCCTGCAAGCGGCCGTAGGCATAGGGCCCCGTCACGACGATCGTCGCGCCCTTGATGCCCGCCTCTTCCCCCTCGGACAGGTCCGTCAGCTCGACCTTGTAGCCGTGCTGCTCGGCCCAGCGGGTGTACATGCGCAGCAACATCTGCGCCCAGTCCGCCGCGTCCGTGCCGCCCGCGCCCGCCGAAATCGACAGAATCGCCGGATCGTTGTCGTACTGGCCGTTGAGCAGCTGCGTGAGCTCCCACGTGTCCATCTCTTTGACGACGCGCGCGATGGTGCCCTCGAACTCGGCCTCGAGCGACGCGTCCGGACCCTCGTTGATCAGCTCGTGCAGCACCTCGAGGTCGCTCACGGCCTGCTCCCAGCCCTCGAGCTGCTCGAGCTGGCTCTTGAGCCCGTTGAGCTCCTGCATGCCCGCCTGCGCCTTCTTCTGGTCGTTCCAGAAGTCCGGCGCCGCGGCCTTGTGTTCGAGTATCTCGATCCGTTCCCTCAGTCGGGACGGGTCAAAGATGCCTCCTTGCCGTCTCCACGCGCTCCTTGAGCGCGCGAATCTCGGACCGTGCCTCGCTGATCATGCTTACCTCCCGTCGCGCGGGTCGCCGTCGCCGTCGTGCTGCGCGGCGGACGGGCGATCGTGTTCACCCGGCGCCGGCTCGCCGGTCCAATCCGGCGGCACGGGCTGGCTGGGGCGCCCTTGATCCAGGCCCAGCAGCCGGCGGCCGAGGGCCGTCAGCTCCGCTTCCTGCGGCTGCGCCGGCACCTCGTCGTCGCCGGGCATCGGCGGCACCGGCACGCCCAGGGCCGAGAGCTCGGCCGCCAGTTGCTCCGGGCTCTCCATCGCGGCGATGTCCGCCTCGTCGGGGCCGTTGAACATTTCGGGGCCGAACATCTGGAACGGCGAGGGCGGCTGGTAGACCACCTGCAGGTGGAAGAGCTGGTGAATGAACTCCGCCTGAATCGCGCGCATCAGGGCCTGGAAGGTCTCGTAGGCCTCACGCTTGTACTCGATCAGCGGATCCTTCTGGCCGTAGGCGCGCAAGCCGATGCTCTCGCGCATCGCGTCGATGTCGTGCAGGTGGGCAATCCACTTGGCGTCGATGATGCGCAGCAGAATCTGGCGCTCCAGCTGGCGCATCATCTGGACGTCGAGCGTGGATTCCTTGGCTTCGTAGGCGTTGCGGGCCTGCTCGATCAAGAAGTCGACCATGCTGTCGGAGCCGTAGTCCTCGAGCTCCTTGGTCGTGACCATGCGCAGCAGCGGAATCGCGTCGCCCAGCGTGCGCACCAGGCCCGGCAGATCCCATTCCTCGCGCGGCACGCCCGGTTGCACGAACTCGCCGGCGGTGTCGCGAATGTACTTCTCGAGCATGCGCACCACGACCGGGCGCATGTCCTCGCCCTCCAGCACCTTGCGGCGCTCGGCGTAGACGATCTTGCGCTGGTTGTTCATGACGTCGTCGTACTCCAACACCTGTTTGCGGATGTTGAAGTGGTAGACCTCGACCTTGCGCTGGGCGCGCTCGATCGCCTTCGAGACCATGCCCGAGGTGATGTCCATGTCTTCCTCGGCCTGCATCTTGTCCATCATGCCCTTGATGCGATCGCCGCCGAAGAGGCGCATCAGGTCGTCCTCGAGCGAGAGGAAGAAGCGGCTGGAGCCCGGGTCGCCCTGACGGCCGGCGCGGCCGCGCAGCTGGTTGTCGATGCGGCGGGACTCGTGGCGCTCGGTGCCGATGCAGTGCAATCCGCCGACCTCGATGACCGTGGCTTGCGCCTGCTTGCACTGATCCACGAAGTCGAAAATCGCCTTCTTGATCTTCTTGTACGTGTCCGCGTCGAGCTCGGTGAAGTGCTCGGCGTGAATCTTGTCCGCCCAGGCCTCGTCCTTGCGCAGCAGCGCGCGCGTCAGATCCTCGTAGGGATACGGCTCGAGGCCCAGCTGAATCAAGTAGTCCTTGGCCATGAACTCCGGATTACCGCCCAGAATGATGTCCGTGCCGCGGCCGGCCATGTTGGTCGCGATCGTCACGGCGCCCTTTTGGCCCGCCTGTGCGATGATCTTGGCCTCGGACTCGTGGTACTTGGCGTTCAGCACGTGGTGCGGCACGCCGCGCTCCTTGAGCAGCTGGCTCAGAAACTCGCTCTTCTCGATCGAAATCGTGCCGACCAGCACCGGGCGGCCGGTCTGGTGGACCTCGGCGACCTCGTTGGCGACCGCCCGGAACTTCGCGGGCACGCTCTTGTAGATCGAATCCGACTGGTCCACGCGAATGCGCTGCTTGTTCGTCGGAATGACCGTGACTTCGAGGTTGTAGATCTTGCCGAACTCGGCCTCCTCGGTGGCCGCCGTGCCCGTCATGCCGGAGAGCTTCTCGTACATGCGGAAGTAGTTCTGGAAGGTGATCGTGGCGAGCGTCTGGGTCTCTTCCTGAATCTTGACGCCTTCCTTGGCCTCGATCGCCTGGTGCAGACCGTCCGAGTAGCGGCGGCCGACCATCAAGCGGCCCGTGAACTCGTCGACGATCACGATCTCGTCGAAGCCCTTCTCCTGGTTGTACTTCACGACGTACTCGACGTCGCGGTGGTAGAGCTCCTTGGCGCGCAGCGCCTGCACGAGGTGGTGCGCCAGCTCGGGATTGGTGGGATCGTAGAGCTCCTGGACGTTCAGCAGCTTCTCGGCGTGCTCGATGCCCTCCTCGGTCAGCAGGATGTTCTTGGTCTTCTCTTCGACCGTGTAATCCTCCTCCTGGCGCATCTGAGGCGCCACGCGGGCGAGCTGCTCGTAGAGATCCGTGCGCTGGTCGAGCTGGCCGCTGATGATGAGCGGCGTACGGGCCTCGTCGACCAGAATCGAGTCGACCTCGTCGATGATCGCGAAGCCGAGGCCGCGCTGCACGCACTCGTGCAGGCTCGTCGCCATGTTGTCGCGCAGGTAGTCGAAGCCGAATTCGTTGTTCGTGCCGTAGGTGATGTCCGCGCCGTAGCTGATCTTGCGCTGGCCGGGGTGGTAATGGTTCTGAATCAATCCGACTTCCAATCCGAGGAAGCGGTGCAGCTGGCCCATCCACTCGCTGTCGCGCTTGGCGAGGTAGTCGTTGACCGTGACGATGTGCACGCCCTTGCCCGTCATCGCATTGAGGTAGGCAGGCAGGGTCGACACGAGCGTCTTGCCTTCACCTGTGCGCATCTCGGCAATCTGGCCGCGGTGCAGCACGATGCCGCCCACCAGCTGCACGTCGAAGTGGCGCATGTTGAGGGCACGCTTGCCGGCCTCGCGCACCACGGCGAAGGCCTCGGGCAGCAGGTCTTCGAGCACCTCGGCCTCGACGGCCTTGAGATCCTCGGCACGCTTGCCGCGCAGCCCGTTCTCCACCCGCTGCTTGAACTCGGCCGTCTTGGCGCGCAGCTCCTCGTCCGAGAGCTTGATCATGTCGTCTTCCAGCGAGTTGATGTGCTGGATGATCGGCAACATGCGCTTGACCTTGCGTTCGTTCGGATCGCCGATGATCTTGGTGAGGAGCTTGAGCATGCCGTGTATTTCCCACTCCGCGCCGCTTGGCGCGCCTTTCGTTCTGAACTGCTAATCGCATCAAGTATACCAAGCCGGGCCGCGAACCGCCAGGAACGCTCGTGTTGACGCCCTGGCCGCTTTCCGGTACCCTGGAGGTTCGCAAAACCCCAGGGCTGGTCGGAATCAGCCGAGTCGATGGAGTACAGAGATGAAAACGGGAATCCACCCCAACTACAAGCCGGTCGAGGCCACCTGCGTCTGCGGCAACAAGTTCACGACCGGTTCGACCGGCGGCGACATCCGCACGGAAATTTGCTCGGCTTGCCACCCGTTCTTCACGGGCACGCAGAAGATCGTCGACACCGAAGGCCGCGTCGATCGCTTCATGAAGAAGTTCGAGGCCGCCAACGCCCTCAAGGCCCGTGGCGCCAACAAGCCCGCGAAGGCCGAGCCCGCGCCGGCCGGCGAGAACAAGTAGTTCTTCGCGCTTCGCAGCGCAGCGCTCCGGCGCTGCGCTTTTTTGTGACCGATGCCCGACTATTGCATTCGTGAAGCCGGCCCGGAGGACCTCGATCGCCTGGTCGAGCTCACCGGCCGCCTGATGGCCGATCAAGCGCGCTACGTGCGCACCTTTCGCTGGAACAAGGCGAATCGGGCGCGCGTGCGCGCGCATCTGACGCACATGCTCGCGCACGGGCAGGTGCTGGTGCTCGAAACCGCGGACGGACTGATGGGCTACGCCAAGGTGTCCGTCAATCTGCCGCCGCTCGAGACGCACTACGCCTCGGCCGCCATCAGCGATCTCTACCTCGAACCGCAAGTGCGCGGACGCGGCTGGGGGCGCGCGCTGTTGGACGCGGCGATCGCCCTGATAGCCGGCCGCGGCCTGCACGCCGTGAGCATCACCTTCGCTTCCGGCAACGAAGCGGCCGCGGCGCTGTATCGCGCGCGCGGCTTTCGCGCGAACACCGAGACGTTGATTCTGCCGCTCGAACCCGGGTACGTCCGTTTCGGGCCCGAGCATCCGGAGGCGTGATGCCGCGCTACTTCATCGCGCCCGACCAGTTGCAAGAAACCCGCGTGGTGCTGTCCGCCGAGGACAGCCACCACTTCGCCCGCGTGCTGCGCAACGCGGTCGGCGCGAAATTCACGGCCGTCACCGGCGGCCGCGCGTACGAGGCGATGGCCGAAGAAGTCGATGGCCGGCGCGTCGTCGGGCAGATAGTCTCATCCGAGCCGGTCGCCGTGCCGCCCGTCGCGATCACGCTTTGTCAGGCGCTGCCGAAAGGCGACAAGATGGAGCTCGTCGTCCAGAAGGCCACCGAGCTGGGTGTCGCGCAGGTCCTGCCGCTGCGCGCCGCGCGATGCGTCGTCCAGTTGCAGGGCGCCCGTGCCGAAGCGCGCGTCGAGCGCTGGCAGAGCATCGCCGAAGAAGCCGCCGAGCAGTCGGAACGCGAAGGCGTGCCTCGGGTACTGCCGGTGACGGACCTCAAGCAGCACGATCCCGGCCAGGCGCTTACGCTGGTGCTCTCGGAGCGCTCGGC
>DATNPP010000352.1:0-2000 GCA_036703175.1 Oscillatoriaceae cyanobacterium | reverse complement strand
CACGCCGGACGCACAGGTAAGCCTGATCGCGACGAACAGCGGGGTCGATCCCTCGCCGGTGCGCGACGTCGCCGTGGACGCCCAGGGCACGATCTACGCCATTTGCGCGCCGATCGTGGATCAAGACGGCAACATCAGCATGCCGTCGACCTCGAAGATCTACCGCGTCGAGAACAACAGCCTCACGGCGATCGCCGGTGGCAGCTTCGGCATGCAGGACGGCGCGGGCACGAGCGGCGGCTTCGGATTGCTCACCTCGATCGCCGTCAGCCCCGACGGCAACCTGCTGGTCGGCGACAACGGCAATCAGAACAACGGGGATATGTGCGAGCTGCGCAAGATCATCCTGCACTGAGCGCGCTCTGAGCGCTCGCGCCCTCGGCACGCGATCGCCGGAAGGCTGTGCCAGTTTTCAAACTGACCATCGTGACCCCTGCCCGCTCGCCGGGTGGCCTAAGGTGTTCTTGTACAAGAACGCCGGCCCGGCCGGCAGGAGGTCCACGATGCCCAAACTTCGCACCCTCGCCGCTTTGATTGTTCTGCCGCTGACGCTCAGCGCCTGCACCACCTACGTGCCCGAGACCTACGCGCCGGTTTCGCCGGACGCCTACGGATACGGCGGCTACGATTCCACGTACGACAGCCCGGCGCCGATGCCCTCGAGCACGCCCTTCGGCCTCGTGGGCGGCTTCGGCAGCGCCGACCCGAACGGGCCCGTGATCGAGGAGCTCGACACCATGCCGAGCAACACGCTGATGCCCGGGCAAACCGTGACGCTGCGCGCCGATGCCTTCGCGCCCCAGGGCGACCTGTTGGCGTACCACTGGGCGACGACCGACGGCATGTTGGCCTCCGACGCGGGCATGGCCGTGAGTTGGACGGCGCCTGATCGCGCGGGCATCTACGAGGTGATGCTGACGGTCCAGGATCCGCAAGGGAAAACCACCACCGGCACGCTCAATCTGCGCGTGCTCGGCACTTCCGAGGCGCTCGCGCTGCCGAACCCCGTGGCCACGCCCACCCCGCTGCCGTTCTGGACGCCCGATCCGAGCGAGACGCCGCTGCCGACCCCCACGCCTTTTCCGACCTGGCTTCCGACGCCGACCCCGTTGCCCAGCGCGCTCGACACGCCCGCTCCGGAGGCCAGCGCGACGCCCAGCCCCCTGCCGAGCGAGGATTCCGAGGAGCGCCACGGCCGGGACGGGTAAATAGCCCGTATGGGCTGCCGCACCGCGATCGTGATCGTCAACTGGAACACGCGCACGCTTCTCCTCGCTTGCCTGGAGAGCGTGCGCCGTTTCGCGTCCGAGGCCGAGGTCTGGGTGGTCGACAACGCCTCGCATGACGGCAGCGCCGAGGCGGTGCGCACGCAATTCCCCGAAGTGCGGCTGATCGCGAACGCCGAGAACGCGGGTTTCGCCCGCGCGAACAATCAGGCCATTCGCAAAAGCACGGCGCCTTACGTCTGGCTGCTCAATCCCGACACCGAGTTGCGCGAGGGTGCGCTCGAGGCCCTCGAGGCCGTCCTCGACGCCGATCCACACACGGCGGTCGTCGGCTCGGGCCTGCTCAATCCGGACGGCAGCCCGCAGCCGTGTTCGTTCGCCTTTCCCACGCCGTTTTCGAGCTTCGCCGAGTGGTTGTTGCTGCCCCGGCCGCTCGCGCGAACGCGCGATCGCCTGCTGGGCCTCACGCCGCGCCGCGACGCCGGCCCCACGGATTGGGTGCTGGGCGCGAGCCTGCTGGTGCGCCGCACGGCGATCGACGCGGTCGGATTGCTCGACGAAGGGTATTTCATGTACTCCGAAGAGCTCGACTGGTGCCATCGCTTTCGCCAGGCCGGCCACGACGTGCGCCTCGCGCCGGACTCGGTGGTGGTGCACCACGGCGGCGCGAGCACGCGCCAGATGCCCGAGCGCATGCTGATCGAGCTTTTCAAAAGCCGCGCGCGCTCCTTCGGATTGCGCCGCTCGCCGCGGGCCGAGGCCCGTTTCACGCGG
>DATNPP010000415.1:0-1915 GCA_036703175.1 Oscillatoriaceae cyanobacterium | reverse complement strand
TGCACTACCCCGTGCCCGTGCTGCATCTTCCCGAGGCGCTGGGCCCGTACGCGCCGCGCCTCGCGGCGATGGCCCAGTCGCTCACGGCGCTGCGTCCCAATCCGCCGTTGGCCCTCGCGACCTACCAGGCGGCGGCGCTGCAGCATCCCGCGCTGATGGGCGCCTACGCGCCGCCCGAGTTCTACGGGCAGCCGGCGGCGCACCACGGGCCCAACATGGCCGCGACGATCTGGAAGCTCTTCAAGAAGCGCATGCCGCTGATTCTGGGACTGGTGCTGCTCACCGAGATCGGCATCACCGTCTTCACGATCAAGAGCCCCAAGACGTACGTGGCGGACACGACGCTCAACTCGGGCATCGCGAGCAAGGATCCGCTCAGCCAGGGCGGCGACTGGTTCACGCAGGGCACGGTGATCGCGAACCTGACGTCGCTGATCACGAGCCGCACGGTGCTCAGCAACACGATCAGCGCGCTGGGGCTGCACACGACGCCCGACAAGCTCGCGGATCAGGTGAAAGTGACGCGCATCGGCGCGACGGCCTTGTTGCAGGTCGAGGCCGACGCGGACACGCCCGAGCAGGCCTCGGACCTCGCCAACACGTTGGTGCGGCAGTTCCTGCAGTTCTACATCGCGAGCCAGACGCATGAGGCGCGCTCGAACAAGAGCTTCTTCGAGACGCAGGTGGATCAGGCGGCGGCCAAGCTGGATCAGGCCGAGGCGAAGCTCAAGGCCTTCAAGGCCACGAACGTGCCCGAACTCGCCGCCGGCGTGCCGCAGCACGTGAGCGATCTCCAGGCCCAGCGCGACGAGGCCGTGAACAATCTGGCCGCCTCGCGCGCGGCGCTCGCGACGGTCGAGCACGAGATCGCCAAGCTCAAGGCCGATCCGATGCTGCGCGAGCGCGTGATGGGCAACGCGGCCGTGATGACCTCGGGCGACAAGCTGCGGTTGTTGCAGCAGAATCTTCAAGACGCGATCTCGATTTACGGCAAGAACTCGAGCGTGGTCTCGCAGCTCAAGACGGAAATCGCCCGCGCCAAGGCCAACGTGAACGTCTCGGCGGCCGACGCGCTGGATCAAAATCCGGCGCTCGCGGACGCCATGACGAAGCGCGTGGGGTTGATGGCCGACATATCGAGCAACGAGGCGCGCTTGTCGGCGCTCAACTCCGCGCTCGCCAAGCTCGAGCCGCAAGCGCGCAGCGCGAGCACCAACGCCGTCACCTACGATCAGCTGCAACGCGACGTGACGATCGCCGCCGCGCACTATCAGGACCTCGCGACCAAGTACGACCAGTCCAATCTGCTCGCGCAGGGCGCGGCGAACCTGAACATCTCGGTGGTGGACCCGGCGATTCCGCCGCGCAAGCCGCTGGATTCCAAGCTGGGCCTCAAGCTGGTGCTGGGCTTCATTTTGAGCCTGGGCCTCGGATTGTTCATCAGCTACCTGATGAGCCTGCGCGAGCAACCCGAAGCCGAGGCCGAGCCCGCGGCCCCCGGCACCAAGCTTTTGCGCCCCGGATTGAGCGCGTAGCGATGCCCAAACGGTCTCACCAAAGCGCCGTGTCCTCCTCCTCCGCGAGGGAGGAGGAGGATCCCTCGTTTACTTTGATGTTGGAAGATTGGTAACGAGACATGTCCAGCGATTTCGCCGCCCAAAATCCACTCGCCCCTCCCAAGCGGGGAGGGGCTGCCCGCCAGGGCTGGGGTGGGGGACTCAACCGCGAGGTGATCCTCTGGTCCGCCCTCGGCGTGGTCCTGGCTTTGATGTCGGTCCACGCGATCTGCCATTTCAATCTGATGGCGCTCATCGTCCTCGTGACTGCGCCGCTGGCCGTGCTGGTGGTGCTGAACCCCGAGTTCGGCATCTATTGCTTCTTGTCCTACGCCTCGGTGCTCGCCTTCTTGATCCGC
>DATNPP010000028.1:0-14321 GCA_036703175.1 Oscillatoriaceae cyanobacterium | reverse complement strand
GCAAAAGATGCTCAGCGGCGCGGACTCGCTTTTGGCGCTCGTCAACGACCTGCTCGACATGAGCCGCATTCAGGCCGGCAAGTTCCACCTCGATCCGCAAGTCGTGTATTTCCAGGACATCGCGACCGAGGTCGTCGGCAGCCTGTCGCCGCTGGCCGAGCGCAAGCACCAGCTGTTGACGAACGCCATCTCGGACGAGCTGCCCGTGCTGGTCGCCGATCGCCAGCGCGTCGCCCAGATTCTCGTGAACCTCGTCAACAACGCGATCAAGTTCACGCCGGAACACGGCGCGATCACGCTGCGCGCCCGCATCGAGCACGACGCGCTGCGCTGCGAGGTGATCGACACGGGCATCGGCATCGCGCGCGAGGACATGGGCAAGCTGTTCCGGCCCTTCAGCCAGATCGACGCGAGCTCGACACGCTCCGCGAGCGGCACGGGCCTCGGCTTGTCGATCGTCAAGGCGCTGGTGCAGGCCCACGGCGGTCAAGTCGGCGTGGACAGCGCCAAAGACGCCGGCAGCACCTTCTGGTTCACGCTGCCGCTGACGCAAGAGGATTGCTGAACCGTATAGAACCCGCACGACGAGCGGCACGTCTGCAAACAATCACGAAGGTATGTTAAGATTATTCAATGCTTCGTGAGTATGCCCATTTCTTGCTCGAACACCACATCGACGAGCTGACCGCCGTCGATTTGAGGCTGGCCATCGAGCTGGACATTCCGTTGATGCGGTTCGTGTCGCACATGAGCGACGAGGAGCAGTTCGAGCTCACCAAGCAGGGTCTCGTGAAGCTGCTCGAAGGCATCATCAACGGCACGGCCCTGGCGAACACCGCGGAAGGGCTGCGCGCCTGGGAAGAAGACCGTTTGCCTTTGGGCATCAGCAAGCACAGCTTCGAGCCCAGTGATCTGGTGCTGGGATCCACGGCGCAGAAACAGGCGCTCTTGCAATTTCTCAGCCGCTTCACGACGGACGTCGCCGTGGCCCAGCAAATCGCCCTCGAGCTCGAGCAGCATTACATTCAGGGCCAGAACGAGGGCTTCAAGCTGTTCACCCGCCTGCGCGACGAGGCCGCCGAACGCATTCGCGAATTGGCTTCGGACTTGGAGCGCGAGCGCCGGTTCCTCGAAGGCATCATTCACCACGTTCCCGCGGGCATTATGTTCGTGGATCGAGAAGACACGATTCGGTGGGTCAATCCGTCCGCGTCCCGCTTCATCGGCCGGGATGCCGATAGCCTGGTCGGCCTGAAGTTCTTCGGCAACTCCCCACAACGCTTTCGGGACGCGCTCGGCGGCCACTTCGAGCACGTGGTCGAGACCGGCGAGGTCTACAACGCGACGGGGTTTCCGGCGGAGATACGCGATCGCGTCACCTACTGGGACTTCTCCTACGTGCCGGTGCGCAATCAGCACGGCGTAATCGAGGGTGTGCTGGTCCTTTCGGTCGACGCGACCTCGCGGGTGCAGAACGAGCGATATCAGCGCGACCAAATTCAGCACCTCGAAAACCTCGATCGGCTCAAAGACGAGTTTCTCGCCATCCTCTCGCACGAGCTGCGCACGCCGATCAACGCGATCATGGGCTTCGGCAGCGTGCTCGAGGACGGCCTCGCCGGTCCGCTGAACAACGAGCAACACAGTTACGTGAGCAAGATGCTCGGGGGCGCGGACACGCTGCTCGCACTCGTGAACGATTTGCTCGACATGAGCCGCATTCAAGCCGGCGAATTCGCCCTGTCGCCCGCACCTATGGACCTGGCGGCGTTGCTCGCGCAGGTCACGGAGAACCTGCGGCCGCTGGCGCAACAAAAGCAGTTGCACGTCTGCGTCGAGACGCCCGCCGAGCTGCCGGCGCTGCAGGCGGACGGCCAACGCGTCGAGCAAGTCGTGGTCAATCTTTTGGGCAACGCGATCAAGTTCACGCCGAGGGGCGGCCGCGTGACGGTGCGCGCGACGTGCGCGCCGGAGGCGATCCGCTGCGAGGTCGAGGACACCGGCGTCGGCATCGCCAAGGAGGACCTGTCGAAGCTCTTCAAGCGCTTCGGTCAGCTCGACACCAGCGCGACGCGCACCTCGAAAGGCACGGGGCTGGGGCTCGCGATCGCCAAGGCCCTCGTCGAGGCCCACGGCGGCGAGATCGGCGTCGAGAGCGTGCCCGGAGCGGGCAGCACCTTCTGGTTCACGCTGCCGGTGCGCGAGGCGGCCGGCACACCGGTGCCGGCACGCGAGAGCGCTTCGCAGCGCTGAGCGCGCTTCGCTAAATACGAAAAAGCCGGCCCCGCGGGGCCGGCTCGAAGTTTGGGCTTACTGAGCCGCCGGAGCGAACTCGTCGACCACGCCCTTGAGGCTGTCCGAGACGAACACGCTGCCGTCCGCGCCCACGGCGAGGGAGCAAGCCTGGCCGAGCACGTCGCTGCCGAAGCTCGAGACCACGGCGCCGCTGTGCACGCGCTCCACCGCGTTGCCGTTCAGGCGGTAGGTGTCGCCGGTGACGGGGTCGACGGCCGAGGTCGGCATCGCGAAGGTCACGGTCGAGGTCGTCGCGAGCGAGCCGTCGACGTTGTAGACGTAGGTGGTCGTGTCATCACAGGCCAGGACCTGGCTGTTGGCGAGCGCGACGCGGGTCACGCTCGTGGGCAAGTTCTTGGCGCCCGCCCAGCCGATGTTCTCGAAGTCGGTGCCCGTGTAGCCGCCCGTCGCGACGTCGTAGACGCGCACCGCGGCGAACTTGCCGAGCAGACCCGTGCGGGCGTTGTCCACGACGAAGAGCGAGGTGCCCGAAACCGCGATGCCGTTGGCCGAATCGAGGCTGCCGTTGCCGATCGCCTGCACGAAGGTGTTGCCCGCGGCGGTCGGCGTCGGCGTGGGCGTCGGCGTGGGGGTCGGCGTCGGCGTCGGCGTGGGAGTCGGCGTCGGGGTGGGCGTGGGGGTCGGCGTCGGCGTCGGATCGAGGATCGGCAGCGTGGCCGAAGCGTCGACGTTCAACGTGTCGCTCGCGAAAGTCGTCTCGGTCGCCGTCACGGGCAGGGCGGCCGTCGTGTCGAGGTTGGTGCCCGAGTTCACCGGCGTCTGCGTCAAGGGCGCCTGGGGCGCTTGCGGGGCCACCGGCATCGCGGCGGGCTTCGCCAGCGTCGTGCCCTGGCCGCCGAGCAGAATCGGCTGCGCCATCTGAGGAGCCGCATGTCCGCAGCCGGCCAGGGCGAGCGCCGAAATTGTCGCGATGAGGGATGCACGCTTGGCCATGGGGGACTCCACCTTTCTCGATGACAGCCGATTAACGGTCGACTGATGGTCTTATCGCGGACGGGGCGCGAGGGGTTGCGTGCGGGAAGTAAATGCAGCGGTAAAGTTCCCTTAGGTCTCGGTTAAGTTTGCGTGCGGAGGCAAAACCCCTATAATGGAGGGACCAACACAGGGAAGGACGCTGGGATTTGAGTTCGGGAAGGGAATACCTGCTTCTGCGGGAAGAGGACGTGGTCGGTTTCATCCGTCCCGAGGGCGAGACCGAGTTGCCTCCCGACGAAGCCGCGCTCTGGCGATCGGCCGGCCAGGACATCGAGGCTTTCGCGCGCGCGCTGGGTCCGGACTACACCCTGGTCGAGCTCGCCGGCCAGGGCGAGAACGCCCAGGTCGTCTTCACGGGCGAGGATCTGCTCGATCGCCGGAAGTACTACATGTTCCACAACGGCGAGGTGGTGGGCATCCTCGACGCCGTGTTCCGCAACGGCGAGTTCGCGTACCTCATCGACGAGGAAGACACGATCGAGAGCCTGCCCGAGTCGCTGGCCGAGTTCTGGCGCGGCAAGGACGGCGACCTGGGACGCTTCTTGATCGGGCTCGAGGAAGAAGAGCGGCGCTACAACTACGTCGAGGCGATGCCCGACGAGACGCTCGAAGAGCTCGCCAACGAGATGGAGGTCGATCGCGCGGAGATCTCCTTGCACTGGGAGCGCGGGCTCTCGGCGCGCGATCGCTTTTTGTTCCTGCGCGCGCTGCGCGAACTCGAGATTGCCGCGGCGCTGTGCGACAAGTACGCGATGGTCGACTTTCTCGCCGAGCTCTGCAACGAGATGGGCAACATCTACATCGCCTTCGAGGAGTTCGACGCGGCCGCCGAGGTGCTCGAAGAGGGCCTCGGCTACGACCCGCACGACCTGATGTGCCGCGTGCGATTGCTGACGAACCTCTCGCAGGCCTACGACCTGGCGGGCAAGCGGCGCAAGGCGATCGAGAAGGTCGAAGAGGCGCTCACGGTCATTCCGCCGGACATCTACGACAGCCTGCTGGCCGGCGTATACAGCCAGGCCGCCTCGCTGTACAACCAGGAAGGCAACTACGAGAAGGCGATCCAGCTCTACAAGCTGGCGAGCTACCTGGCGGACCACTCGACCTCGGTGAGCGACGAGGAGAAGGCCATGTTCCACAACAACCTGGGCATGGCCTACCTGGAGCACCACGAGGTGCAGCTGGCGCTGGACGAACTGAAGCAAGCCGTGGCCCTACAGCCCGAGGACCCGTTCTACCAGGAAAACCTGGCGCGCTGCCAGGACCAGCTGAGCTAACCCACCAGCACCATTGCCCTCTCCCCCGGAGGGTGGGAGAGGGATATTTCACCGCCGTCCAGGCGGTGAAATCGGGAGCGGGGGCGACCCCAGGCCAGCTGGGCTACACGTCAGTTGGGATTTGCGGCCGGATCGCGGTCGCCCCCTCTCCCAGCCTCAGCCCCTGAACAGGGCCTCGGCATCCCTCTCCCACCCTCCGGGGGAGAGGGCAATGTTATCTCTCAACCGCTAGTTTTCGCGCGCGGCCGCCACGTCGCCGTCGTCGGGCGAATGCGCCACGCCGCGGCGCAGCACCTCACGCACCGCCTCGTAAGCCTCACGGCGGGCGATCGCCTCTTCGCCCCGCCCTCCGGCCACCCGCAGCCAGGCGAGCCTCACGGCTACTTCCACGCGCATCGCGAACCGCGTCACGCCGTAAGCCAGGCGCCCATGATGCTTGCGCACCAACAGCAACGCCCCGCGATACCCCTCGAGCAACGCCCGCGGCCGTATCAGCCGGCTGCTCTCGCCCTCGTGATGCCACACGACCACCCGCGGATGGTACACCAGATGCCAGCCGCCCTTCTTGAGCCGCCAGCTCAGGTCCAGATCCTCGTTGTAGAAGAAGAAGTCCTCGTCGAGCCAGCCCACCGCCTCGAGCGCCTCGCGCTTCAGCAGCACGCCCGTGCCGGGCACCCAGCTCAACTCATGCAATCGGGGACGCGGCGGCCACCAGCGCTGCCAGAAGAAGCGCGCCGGATAGCGCTCGCGGCCCTCGGGCGAGAGCAAACGTCCCGTGACGGCGCCGACCTCGGCGTGGGTGTCCGCGTAGTTCACCATGGCCGACAACGAGCCCAGCTGCAGCTTCGCGTCGTTGTTCAACAACACCACGTGCCGCGCCTGGTACAGCTTGCCGCCCTGATTGCAGGCGACCGCGAAGCCCAGATTCACCTCGTTCTCGATCAGCGTGACGTCCGGAAACCGGCTCGCGACCATCTCGGCGCTGCCGTCCCAGGAGGCGTTGTCCACCACCACGATGCGCCCGGCGAGGCCGGATTCGGCGAGGTCCGCGCGCACGGAATCCAGGCACTCGACCAAAAGCCGGTGCTGATTGAAGCTCGGAATGACGATCGCCACGTCCAGCGGCGACGAGGAACCCGACATAGGCCACCCACAACCCTTGCTCGTTGGGGCAAAACGAAGCCTCCCTGCAAACGAGGGAGGCGCCAGGGAAAGGAGCTGGGAGAAACTTAGCCGCGGTGGTTGGGCAGGTGGCGCATCCAGTCGCTGCCGAGGTTGGCGATGAAGTCGTGCGCGTTCAACACGTCGTCGTCGCTGATCACGTCGAGCTTGGAGAAACGCTCCTCTTCCTTGCGCGACGAGAAGATGCCGCGCACGCGCTGCGTGGTCTGCACCGTCTCGCGATCGCCGCGCTCGGTGACGGGCGCCTCGCTGCCCTCGTACTCGACGCCGACGATCGCGACGCCCGCGGGCTGCTGGCAGCTCGTGCAATGCACGCGCACCACCCAGTAATCCTTCTCTTCACGGAGAAGCTTCACGCCTTCGGGCGTAAAAGCCTGCTGACAATGAGCGCAGCGCAGTTTGCGAAAGTGTTCTTGAACGACCGAGAAGTTTTTCATCGCGCACATGCTCCCATTCTGAACGATGATTCGCTCGCCGGGGTTCGGCAGGCTCCCATTTCCCTATCGGCTTCATACCCTTGACCTCGGAAACCTAACCGTGCCCCTCCCAACTTATAGGTTTTTAACAAAGCGGCTTCCTGTGCGGGATTCCAGGCTTTCGGGGGTAAGCCCGCGGGGTCGCGCCACGCTTGCTAATGGCGTAGAGATACCGCTCGCCCGCTTCTTCGGGCAATTGCAGGGTCTGCGCGGCTGATACGGCCGCATTCAAGGTTTTCAAAGCCGGTTTTGCGGCCTCCAATTCCTCGGGTCCCTTGGCCCCCTTGGAGACGACCAGGCGACCGTCCGGCTTCACCAGCGGCAGCGTCAATTCGAGCAGTTCGGGCAAGCCCGCGACCGCCCGCGCGACCCCCAAGTCGAAGCGCTCGCGAAACGCCGGATCGTGCCCGAGGTCCTCCGCGCGAGCGTGACGCGCCTCGCCGGACAGGCCCAGCGCTTCCATCGCGCCGGCCATGAAGGCGACTTTCTTGCCGACGGCGTCCATCAGCACGCCCGACCAGTTCGGCCGCGCGATGAGCAGCGGAATCCCCGGCAAGCCGGCGCCTGCGCCGACGTCGACCAGGCGAATGGGCCGCTCCGTCCATTCGGACGGCACCAATCGCAAAAAGAGCAGCGAATCCAGGTAGTGCTTGAGGATCGCGTCGCGCAGGTCCGTGATGCGCGTGAGATTGGTGGTGCGGTTCGCCTCGACCAGCAACGCGTGGTACCGCGCGAAGCGATCGCGTTGTTCGTCCGTGACGGGCACGCCGAGCGCGGCGGCCTCCTGTTGAAACCAGTGCCAGGAATCCATAGCGGCCATTCTACCCCGGCCGGGACCAACCGGCCAGAGGAAAGCACGGGCCAATATAGCCAAAAAATCACCCAATCTTAATGAGACCATAAACGCTTACAGCTCATTAACACCCCATACGAAGGACTATGGCCTGGGAGGGCCCGGAGTTGGAGTTGGAGGTAATCGGATGAGTGTGACCAATTCGTATCGTTTGCTGGGCTACCAGGCGCAGCAGCCGTCGCCCGCGTCGACGCCGGCGACCCCCGCGAGCGTGAGCGCCCCGGCGCCGGCCGCGACCTACCAGGCCGATTCGGCCAGCTTTTCTTCGGCGGCGGCGCCCGCTGCGCCTTCGGTCCAGGCGGACCTGAGCCTGATTTCGCAGCAGCTGGCCCTCGTCCAACAGCAGGCGGCGACGCTGATTACAGAGGTCCAGGCGGGGCCGACCCCGGCGCCGGCTCCGACGCCGGTCCCCCCAGCGCCGCCGGCCACAACGCCCGACGGCCAGCCGACCGCGGCGGAGCTGCAAGCCGATCAATCGGCCATCAACGCGCTCAAGGCCCAGATCGACGCGTTTCAAAAGCAGGCCCAGGCCCTGATGGCCCAAGTGAAGGCCTCCAAGCAAGCGCCCAAGCCGCCCGCGCCGAAGCCGGCTCCCAAGCCTGCACCGAAGCCTGCCCCGGCGCCCCCGCCGGCGCCCGCCAAGCCGATCACCGATCGCAACAAGATTTACCTGCACCAGCCCAACGGCTGGACCTGCGGCCCCACCAGCCTGACGATGGCCGCCGCCGCGTTTGGCGTGCGTCCTTCGAACGACAACACCGTCACCGAGCTGACGAAGCTCACGCACACCAACCCGCAAGACGGCGTGCCGGACCACAACCAGATTCCGAACGCGGCCAAGCAAATCGGTCTGCAATGCTCGCCCGACGAGGCCGCGTCGCCCGCCAAAGTGCGCGCCGCCCTGAAAGCCGGCCACGGCGTGATCCTGAACGGCTCGCTCGGCACCGGCGGCCACTTCATCTACGTCGCGGGCCTGAACCCGGACGGCAGCTTCATCATCTGCGATCCTTGGCGCTCGAACATCACGTCGTGGAACGACTCCCAGCTGAACCAGTTCGCGACCTGCGTGCCGGGCCACAACATGATGTTCGAGATCTGGAAGTAGCCAAGAGAAACGCCGGTTTCGGAAATCCGAAACCGGCGTTGACTTGAAGTGGAGATAAGCGGATTCGAACCGCTGACCCCCTGCGTGCAAAGCAGGTGCTCTACCAACTGAGCTATATCCCCGTGGTGGGCAATACTGGACTTGAACCAGTGACCTCACCCTTATCAGGGGTGCGCTCTAGCCACCTGAGCTAATCGCCCGTCGGCGCCCATTATCGCCGATGCGCTTGCCACCGTCAACCGAGCGGGCTCACGGCGTCGCGTCGATCGTGCTCGGGGCGACGGCCCTCGCGGCGTTGATGCGGCCGGCGCCGTAGATGGGATCCCAGCCGAGCGTGCCGAGGTCGTCGCAGGCCGCGAGCAGGCGCGTGCGGACCTTGTCGGCGAAGGCGGCCGTGGTCGATTGGTTGGTCGGGTCGTACTTGGCCATCACCAGCGCCGTCACACCCGCGACGAACGGCGACGCCATCGAGGTGCCCGAGTCCAGGCCGTACTGCGAGCCCGCCTGGGCGCCGCTCATCGGGAAGGTCGACTCGATGTCGGTGCCGGGCGCGACGAGGTCGAGGCGCGGGCCGAAGTCCGAGAAGGTCGCGAGGCTCTCCCAGCCCAGGTAGTTCGCCGTCGCGCCGACCGCGACGACGTTCGGCGTGTTGGCCGGCGATTCCACGACGTCGCGCCCGTCGTTGCCGGCGGCGCTCACCACGACGATGCCGTCTTGATGCGCCTCGGCGATCGCGTCCGTGAAGTTGGCGTCCACGCCCGCGCTCGGCACGCCGAAGCTCATGTTCACCACGCGCACGCGCGAGCCGTCGTCGGGATTCGGGCGGTAGCGAATGGCGTAGAGCAATCCGGCGATCGCATCGAAGCTCGTCGAGAGGCCGCCAATCACCTTCACGGGCATCAGCTTGACGCCCCAGGCCACGCCCGCGACGCCGATGCCGTTGTCGCCCGCCGCGCCGATGATGCCCGTCACGTGCGTGCCGTGGCCGTCGGTGTCCGTGACGTCGGTGCCGGGCGTGCCGCCGCCCGTGAAAGACTGCTGCCCCACGACGCGGCCCGCGAACTCGGGATGCGTGACGTCGAGGCCCGTGTCGAGCACCGCGACGATGATCTTGCTTTGCTGGCTCGCGCTCACCGAGGTCCAGGCGTCCGTCGTGTCCGCGTGCAGCGGATCATGCGCCCATTGCAACGCGAAATCCGGGTCCTGCTTCGTGAAGCTGTAGCCCAGCGGCACGATGGCCTTGTCCGGCGCGGCGCGCTCAACGGTCGCGAGGGCCGCCAGGCGCGAGGCCGTGTCTTGCACGGAGTCCGCGGCGGGCACGCCGAGCTTGAGCAGCGTGCGCCCGGCGAGCTGGACGCTGCCGAGCAGCGTGAGGCCCTTGGCCGCGGGATCGGCCAGCAACGTCGCCGTCTGGACGCCAGGCTCGAGCGTCACCACCACGTCGTGCGGCGCGGGTACCGGCTTCGCGGCCGGAATGACCGGCGCGGAAAGGGTCGCCATCGGCTGCACCTGCAGCGTCGCGCGCGGCGCCTGGCAGCCGGCCAGCAGCAAGGCCAGAATTGCAACGCGCGCCCTCATGGCCGGTACCTCTCGACCGTGGCGACCGCGCGACGATTCGTGTCGAAGCCGCCGAGCACGAGCGCGTAGCCGTTTACGGCGACGGCCGCAAGCATCGCGCGCGGCGTCGGCATCGGCGCGCCGCTGCTCCAGGTGTTGGCCGCGGGGTCGTAGATGGCGACCGGCGCGACGAGCCCCTTGTCCGTGAGGCCGCCGAAAACGTAAATCTTACCGTTCAGCGCGCAGGCGGCCGCCGAGTGGCGCGCCGGCACCAGGGCCGGCGGCGCACCGGCCTTGCCGTCGGTGGTCGAGCGCCAGGTATTCGTCGCGGGGTCGTAAATCTGAACCATGCTCTGCTTGGCGATCGCGCCGTTCGTGATCGAGAAGCCGCCGAACACGTAGAGCTCGCCGTTCAGCACGGTCGACGCCGCGCCGGCGACGCCCAGCGGCATGGTCGCCCCGCTGGTGATCTGTTGCGTCGTGAGGTCCACCTTCTCGACCGTGTTCACGATCGTGCTGCCGTCGGCGCCGCCGGCGACCAGCAGCGACTGGCCGACGACGCCCGCGGCGGGCTCATCCAACGCGACCGGAAGCTGGACGAACACGCCCTTGAACCCCGTCGCATCGTATTCGTACACGTACGAATTGGTCGTCAAACTGGTGTGCCCGCCGATGGCGAGCAGCGAGGATCCGTCGACCGCACCGGCCACCCCCGCGAGCCCCGTCGCCAGGCGCAGCGGCGCCGAGCCGTTTTGCGCGTCGTAGGTCGCGTTGGCGGACCATCCGTCCGCGCCCGAGGTCAGCAGGTCCATCGAGGGACGGTTCGCGCCTTCGGCCGCGACCACGTCGCTGCCGAGCAACCCGGCCGCCATGCCCGCGCGCGGCATCGTCAGGGGCGACCATGCCGCCCAGGTGTCGTCGGGCTGGTCCGCCGTGCCGATGGTCAGCGAGCCGGGCTGCGGCGACGGCGTGGGTTGCGAGGAGGATTGCGTCGTGACGGGCGTCGACGTCGGCGCCGGAGACGACCCGGCAGTGGAGCCGCGTGAGGTGCTCGTCGCCGTCGTGCGTCGGATCGGCGAGGTCGGCGACGAGCCATGGCAGGCTGTCACGCCGAGCAGAATGAGCAGCAGCAGGCGCCTCATGGCGTCAGCTCCTCGACATCCGCCAACGCCAGGTTCGACGTGGGCTGGTCGCCAGCGAGGCCGCCGGCCACAATAATCTTGCCGCTCTGGACGAACACGATCGGGCGCGATCGCCCGACACGCAGCGGCGGCCGCACGCTCCAGGCATCCTGCGCGGGGTCGTATACCTCGACCGCCGTGCTGGGCAGCCCCATTTCACCCGCGCCGCCGATGACGTAGATCTTGCCGTTGAGCACGAGCGTCGCGGCGCCGCTGCGCGCCGTCGGCATGGGCGCGCCCGCGGACCAGGCTCCGCCCGACAGAATCGACACGGCCGATTGCGGCTGCAGCAGGTTCTCCGGGATGGTCGCGCCGTTGACGTACACGGGAGCGAGGGCCTGGCCGCCGAAAAGGTACCAGGTGCTGCCGATCATGGCGCTCGCCATGTCGCAACGACTGGGCGACACGGGCGAAATCGCGGTCGTGGTCCAGCCCTGCTGGCTCGGGCTATAGGCGTAGGTCGTGACGTTGGCCGTGCCGCTCGCCTCGATACACCCGCCCGTCACGATGATCGTGTTGTCGATGGCCGCGGCCGCCGCGCCCTCGAGCGCCTGGCTTTCCGGGATGGTGGCCAACGGCTCGGGCGTGGCGTCCGCGCTCGGATCGAACGCGAAGGCGCTGCTTTGAAGGGAGAAGGTCTCGTCCAGGCCGCCGAACCAGTAGAACTTGCCGTTGTAGAACGTCGAGGCCGCTTCGATGATCGGCTGGCCGAGGTTCACGCTGCCTTGCTTCCAGCCCTGGTCCGCCGTGTAGGTCAACACGTTCTCGAAGAAGATGCCGGGAAGGGTCGTGGCGCTCTCGGGCGAAGAGCCGTCGTAGCTGACGCCGCCCAGGGCGACGGTGCCTTGCACGCCGCCGATCGTCACCTGGCCGCTCAAGTTGGGCGCAAGCGGGAAGGGCAGCGCCGCGTCCAGCTTGCTCGTGGCGACGCTCAGGGGCACCTTGGTCGTCGTGCCGGCGCTCACGGTGATCGATTGGGAGATGGGCGCGATGTCCGCCGAGTCCGGGGTGATTTTGAGCGTCCAGGTACCCGGCGTGACCGGCTGCAACAGGGCGGGTGCGGCGCCGACGGCGTGGACCGACCAGGAGGACGGGTCGTCGATCGAGACCGTGTAGCCGGCGCCGAGCGGGAAGTTCGACGGCTGCACGAGCACCTGGCCGGGGGCATCGAGGAACGAGGCCTGCGGCGAGGGCAACGTGCCCTGGCTCGATTCGATGGCCTGGGCGATCGCCGTCGCATCGAGCATTCGATAGTCCGACGCCTGCAGCGCGCGGGCGTAGCCCAGCACGGCGGTGTCGAGGTTGCCGAGATTCAGCTCGCTCGCGAGCGAGGTGCTCTTCGTGCGGTCGTCCGCGAGAATCTTGGCGAAGACGCGTGCGGTGGCGGTCGTCTCGGGCGATACCGAGAGGCTGTTGCTGCCGGTGTGAATCGCCCCCACGACGGCGAGCTCGCCGCCCGGCACGACGGTGCCGCTGGCATCGAGGGCTTGCAGGTCGACGAGGCGGTGATCGCCTACGGGCACGGCTGTGAGCGCGACGAGCGAGGTGCCGCTGGCTGCGACGGTGGTCTGGGTCTGGGCCTGCGTGAGGTCCGGGCCGTCGAGGCGAACCTGCCACTTCGTCGGCTGGATGTCGACGGCGAGGGCGTGGCGCTGGAAGGCGCGAGACAGGTCGAGCGTCAAGCGCGCGCCTTGCGGAACCAGCACGAGGCGCGACGCCGGCGCCGTGCAGGCCCCCAGCATCAACAGTCCTGCGAGGGCCAGGCCCGCGTGGCGTCTCATCCATTCTCCTCGTGCCCAACGCTCGAGCAAGAGTTTTGTACCCCTGCAGGGTGGCGCAGAAACGGCACCGCGCGTCCCCTCCCCCTGGCGAGGGGGCGCCGGATTAGCGCAGGCCGGCGGCCATCAAGGGGCTGTCGAGGACGCTGGCGCCGGGGGCGGCTTCGCTCACGTAGAGTTCGGGCTGCTTGCCGCTGCGCTCCGCGTAGACCGGCAGGACGTCGCGCTCGAAAGTTTCGATCGCCTCGCGATCCATCAGCGCGACCGTGCAGCCGCCGAAGCCCGCGCCCGTCATGCGCGCGCCCAGCACGCCCGAATGGGCCTGCGTCAGCTCGACCAGCAGATCCAGCTCAGGGCAGCTCACCTCGTAATCGTCGCGCAAACTCGCGTGCGAGGCGTTCATGAGCTTGCCGAACGCCTCGACCTTGCCCTTCTCCAGCGCCTCGACCCCGTCGAGCACGCGGTTGTTCTCGCTGATGACGTGGCGCACGCGCTTGGCGACCACCTTGGGCAGCGCCTTCTCGTGCTGCTTGAACTCGGCCGCGGTCACGTCGCGCAAACTCTTCAGCTCGCGCCCCAGCTTGCTCGCGAGCAACTCGACGCCTTGCTGGCATTCCGCGCGCCGCGCGTTGTACTCCGAATCCACCAAGCCGCGCCGCACGCCGCTGTGGGTGATGACGATCGCCAGCCCCTTCTCGGCGAGCCGCAGCGGCACCGCGCGGTAGGCCAGCGAACGGCAGTCGATGAGCAGCGCGGCGTCCGGGCGGCCGAGCGCCGAGATGAACTGGTCCATGATGCCACACTGCACGCCGATGAAGCGGTTCTCGGCCTTTTGCGCCAGCAGCGCGATTTGCTTCGGCGCGATGCCCGAGGCCATCATCTCGTTGAGCAGCGTGCCCACGGCCACCTCGTAGGCGGCGCTCGAGCTCAAGCCGGCGCCTTGGGGCACGTCGCCCTCCAGCACCGCCTCGAAGGCGCGCAGCTTGAAGGCGCAGGCCTGCCAGATGGTCAGCATGCCGCGCAGGTAATCGCTCCAGGGGTGGTCCGGGCTCTTGGCAATTTTCGTCAGCGAGAAGGTGTCCGCCTCGTCGTATTCGCGCGAGTAGAGCGCGACCTCGAGATCCTCGCGATCGGCCTTGGGGCGGGCGGCGATGCGCATCTCGCGGTCGATCGCCACCGGAAAGACGAAGCCCTCGTTGTAGTCCGTGTGCTCGCCGAGCAGGTTGACGCGCCCGGGCGCCCGCACGACGAAGCTCGGCTCGCCGCCGAAGCGTTCCGTGAAGGTGCGCTTGAGGTCCTGCAGGCGATCGCTCATTCGGCCTCCTCGATCGCGGGCCCCACCGCCCGCAGCTCGGCCGCCTTCTCCTCGGGCAGCGTGTCGTTGATGTAGGTGCCCGCGCCGGATTCGCAGCCGGCGAGGTACTTCAGCTTCTCGGGCGTGCGCAGCGGCGGATAGAACTCGATGTGGAAGTGGCTGCCGGGATGCGCCCGATCGTCGGTCGGCTGCTGGTGCATCACCATCATGTAGGGCATCGAGAAGCCCCACAGGCGATCGTACTTGCGGATGACCGTCTGCAGCATGCGCGCGAGGTCGCGCGCTTCTTCGGCGTCGAGATCCGCG
>DATNPP010000313.1:0-22262 GCA_036703175.1 Oscillatoriaceae cyanobacterium | reverse complement strand
GTTGGTGGAGCGAAGCTGCTTGCGGTGTGCGGCGGGAAAGGCGTAGTGAGCTAACAAATCGGGTTCCGCCTCGAGCAGCATGTTGGCGACTTCTGGCTCTTGCGTCGCGAGTTTCTCAGCGACGAAGCGCAACTGGGCGCGAGCGGACGCCTCGTCGGGCTGAGCGAAGATGGTTCGCATGAGCTCGATGACCATGCCCGCCCGTGCCTTGGGCACGCGGGCGTTCACGTTGCGCAGGAAGTGCACGTAGCATCGCTGCCAGCTCGCTCCTTCGAGCGTGCGCGTCAGGGCCGCGACCAGGCCCTTGTGGTCGTCGGAAATGACCAGCTCGACGCCGCGCAGTCCTCGCCGAACCAACGAGCGCAGGAACTCGGTCCAGAAGCTCTCCGACTCGCTCAGGCCAACCTCCAGCCCCAGCACCTCGCGGAAGCCGTCCGAATTGACGCCGTAGGCCACCACCACCGCCCGGCTCACCACGCGACCATCCTCGCGGACCTTCAGATAGGTCGCGTCCAGCCAGAGGTAGGGATAGCTCGATTCCAGAGGCCGCTCTCGAAACGCCGCGACCTCTTCGTCGAGCGCCTGGCAGACGCGGCTCACCTCGCTCTTCGAGCAGTTCTCGACCCCGAGCGTGAGCAGCAGGTCCTCGACCTTGCGCGTGCTGACGCCCTGAATGTAAGCCTCCTGGATGACCGCCAACAGCGCCCGTTCGGAGCGTTTACGTGGTTCGAGGAAGCCCGGAAAGTAGCTGCCCTTGCGAAGCTTCGGGATGAGCAGCTCGATGCTGCCCAACCGCGTGTCGAAGCGGCGCTCGCGGTAGCCATTGCGGCTCGTCTGGCGCTCGGCGCTCTTCTCGTGCAGTTCGGCGCCCGTCAATCTGGCGATCTCGACCTCCATGATCTCGGCAAGGGTGCGCGCGAGGGCGTCTTTCAAGAAATCGAGGCTGTCACCGCTCAAAAGCTTGCGAAAGATCTCGTCGTTGGGCATGCTGTGCGTGGTCATCTTCGTGATCCTTTCCGTTTGTCGCTATTCGGAAGAACCACGGAGATGGCTTTTTTAGCAAGCGGCCATCGCTTCTCCGGACTTACACCACTTTACGGGACACAACCCGACCGGCGGAAATTACCGCCTGATCGGTGATCGCATACGTGTTTTGCAATTAGACACTCACCACCTGAAAGGCGCTGGATGGTCTCGCGGATTGACGAAGGAAACATGCTCGATTGTCCGTTCAATTGCGGCGAAGCACCACGCGCCCGACGAGCAAATCTTTTCAGAGAACTGTCCCTACGCCGTCAACGGATCGCGTCTGACCAAGCGCTTGTTAAGGTTGGGCTGGCAGTATGCCTGTTTGATTTGCGGCATAACGGCATGGCAAGGGCGCCCTTTGACCCTGCACTTGGACCATATTAACGGCATTCGGAATGACAATCGATTTGAAAATCTACGACTACTGTGCCCGAATTGCCATCAACAGACGGGGACGTGGGGCAATCGAAAGCGTGCAGAGCAAGGTCGGCTCGCGCCCCATCAAAAGGCGCGACTGGACTCGCTTGGAGATGGGTAGGCGACGCCTTTTACATCCTCGGAGGGGCAGATGCCAGAGCACGTCATGCTTTCTGGTGCTGCAAAGCGTGCGGGATCACGCTCCATCTGGACCATGTGAATGGTATCCATAATGACAATCGAATGGAAGCTCCTCGCTTTCGCAGCCCGAACTGCCATCAGCCAACTGAGACATGGGGCGATCATTGGTAGCGTTTTAGTCCTTGAATGAACGCTGAAGCCATCCTGTGTTTATAAGGGCCTGAAGATGAGATCGCCGACCTCCGTCAGCGAGTAATGCGGGCACTCGGCTACTTGTAGATACTGCAGGCGCACATGTGGCTCTAACTTGCTGCGGTTTGAGTCGTAAGATAAGTAGACGGGTGTACGGAGGGCCCCCGTCCAGTCGGTGAGCAGATCGACCGCGACGCCTACAGCTGCGGAGGCGAGCACGCCGTTCGCCCAAACGACCTGGGGACGTATGCCCGCGTCGCCGTACTGGGCGGCGTGTGCGGCGAGGTTGTCGTCCGTGATGAAGCCCATGCATCGCATGCAAGGCCCCCCTGGCATAGAGACGATCACCTGACCGCCCATCTCCGGGGCCGCCCCCTCGACTTGGTGGACGTCAAGACCGATGTCGATGTACGGCAACAAGTGGCGCCTGGCAAAGGCTTCGAAGTCACGACGTGCGGCGATGGAGTCCAAGCAACCGAAGAGAATGTCGCACCGCTTCAACAGATTATGCCCGTCCTCCCAGCGGTTCGGGTGGCTCGCCACGACAGCTTCGGGGTTAATCGCCTTGATAATGCGCTCCACGACATCCGACTTGCGCGCCTGGTCGACCGCGTTGTGGTACGTTGCGCCGACAAGACGGTTGAGGTTGGAGTGTTCGACCCGATCAGGGTCGAAGATGATGAAATTCACGAACCCTACGTGGGCGAGTTGCTGCGCGATGTGCGAACCGCCGCCACCGAGACCAACAAGCCCAATGGTCGTCGATTGGATGATAGCGGGAGCCTCAGCTCCCAAGAACGACTGCCGGCTGTGACGATCGATCATCACTCAGCCCTCCAGAAGCTTCATGGGGAACCCCACGATCATTACCCTTGAAGCAGGCTCTGGACGAGCGCTGGGCTCAGTCCAGATCAGGCAAGCAGCCTTGTTCCTGCTGAAAACTAGGGCGCCGTGCGGACCAGGGGCGACACCGAAAAAGGAAGGGACGAGCTCGCTCAGGCTACGGAAATCCGTCGGACTGAAGTGGGGCCGACCGCCGTGATTGTGCAGGTGCACATGGAGGACGGACCATGCGTCGCTCAATGCGGCCTGCATCGCCGCGCGGATAGCATTGGCATTGATTATCGCCCCGACATCCTGCGAGACGATGTAGTGCTCATCGGCAACCGGCAGGTAGACGACGCCCTGGAGGATCGTACTAACGTCGCTCTGGCTGCGGCGAAGGAGAAGAAAGCCGACTCGCTCGTAGGCATGTGCATGAGGGCGTTCCAGATCCGCCATGATGCTGAGATATAGGCGATTAGGTATCTTGATATTCATTTGAGGGCCTGCAAATGCGTTGAAACCATCTGGGCGAGGGTGAGTTTCTCCGGGGGCATCTTCCAGGAGATGGCATGCCAGGTGCGGTCGAAAAGGTGGACGCCACCGTTCCAATTACGAGATTGGCGCGACTTCACCTGGGACGTAAAGAAGAGGCGCGACGTATAGCCGTCCCGCGGGCCGGCGCAAAGTAGTAAATCGCACCTCGCGGGGACGCAATTCGTTGGGAGTTGGACGTCCTTCAATAGGTAAAAGGTATTGCCGCCGTCAACTGCCGACGCCACCTCTCCGTAGAGTGCTTTGAGTTCGTCGATCTGCTGGTTCATGGTTCCCCCCGACTAGGACGACGTGCCCGTGCGAGGGTGGGACACGAACCGCTCGTCACCCTTGATAGTGACGGCGGCATCATCGGCAAGCGGTGTCAAGACACCATTGACCACCTGCTCGAGCTCATGCGCGGGCGGCACCTCCCCGACTCTCTTGATCTCCGCCACGGTCTGATGGCCACGGTGGATAGACCTGTCCACGTTGTTGACGATGATAGTGACGTTCTCCTTTCCTTTCTCGTTCACAGTAATAGTGTTGTCTTCGTCGCCGTGCCTCGGCTTCTCATGCTCGTTCATGGGTTTCCTCCCTACTAACTCCGCCAGGAGCCCTGTGCTCCGACGGCCTCTGTCTGGTTAGTAGGGAGGTGACGTCCAAATCGGAGAAAATCGAGGAAGAATTCTTTTTCTCCGAAATTCTGTTCGATGACGTATAGGGTACTCGGATAACAAGCACAACATGCTGCTGGTCGCAGAACGGAGCCCGAATGTACCAAGCTAACGATAGCGAGCTGGCCACTGCCACAAGAAGAATCCGGAGGATCCTGCGGGAAGGTGGGATCACGAGCACCGAGGAGGTGGACGACTTTACGCAGTCCATTCTCATGCGGGCGGCGGAGACGTGTAATCCTGGCCGTAGCCCCTTTGTATGCTGGGTGTGCGATCACGCCCGCTGGTGGCTCAGCGCGCATTGGGAGAAGAAAGACAAACAGCCCGCGCTAATCGAGTTCAAGGAAAGCGACGAGCTTTCGGAGCAACCAGACTACGCGCACGAGTTGCGCCTCCGAGAGGTGGTATCCAGCGTAGAGGCGATGCTACGCAGCGGAAAGGAGGCGGACCTTCTCTCCGCATACTGGCACCTCTTGTTACAGGATCTGAAGCTCTCAGAGATCGCCTTGAGGCTCAATATTACAACTGAGCGAGCTGCGAAGGCCCAGAAACAGCTCTTTTACCGAATCCGAAAGCATTTCGGATGTAAGAACCCAAAGAATACCGGCCCGGAATCGCGCGCGATCTTAGGCGAAATACTCTAATTGATCACCGCGGGCCAAGATTAGGAGAAACCATGAACCCTGAGTTGCTTGAGAAGATGACCGAGACGCACGACCGAGGCGATGATGATGGTCTTGCCATCTTGATGCGCGAGTACCTTCAAGCCTGCGACATCTCTAGCCTACCAGTAGACCTCCAAGAGATTTATTGCTCTTGGTATGACGTCGATCCCGATGACGATCCACAGGCGACCCGGCGGATAGTTTCTAGATTTAAAGAGGCGTTCGCAAAAAAACTTTTCAATGAGCTGACCATCTCCAGCGCGATGAGTTATGCGCTTCAGAATCCTGGATTTAGCCGAGTGGGTGACATTCACCCAGGGGTAGTAGAGCTCGCGGCTTCTTGCATTGAAGCATTGGGACCGAGCATCATACCTCCGAGCAAGCTCATAGAGACATTTAAAAAGCATCAGCTCCTCTTGCCGATTGAGCATGCAGACGCACTTTCGGATACGCTCCGACGGGTGTATTCTAAGCTTGCTTCAGCCGCCAGGAGCAGCGATGGACCATCTTTCAACGCCGCACGCCCCCAGCCCCCTGAGGGCAGCAAATAAGTCGCACAAAGCAAACGACACGGAGGCAGAAGACCAAAAAGCGATCGATGTCGTGCTTGCAATGCTGCAGGCACGCGGCGATCTAAAATGCACTCCCGTCAATCTCGATCGGATCCGCCGTATGGAGGACCTGCTCTTCGTTCAAGAGGAGGAGGGGCTCACATACGGGTTCGTCAGGCAAAATTTGGCGAGCGAATTCGGTATTGAGGTCGAAGGGAAACGTGATAACCATCGTCTTGAGGGTTTCTTATATGCGGATAATAACGTACAGGTTATATACCTTAACGCCTTGAGCGGTGAGATCCATCATTCCGGGAGGCGGAGATTCACCTTTGCGCATGAGTTGGGCCACTATTTTCTGGATGCGAAGCCGCTCCTGAGTTCAGGCCTAGACGGCACGTTCCAGCTGGGTTGCTCTTACGCCGCGACCGAGCGGCCAGACCTTGCGGGGCGCACAAGCGAGGGAGCCTTCCAGGCGTTTCGCATCGAGCGGCGTGCAAACCGCTTTGCCGCCGAGCTATTGATGCCAAAGGGTGACCTGGTAGCCTTTTTGAACGAACGAGGTCCCAATCTCTCGCTAGAGTTGATCGGAGAAATCGCGACACGTTACGGCACGAGCTTCAGAGCTGCGGCTTTCAGACTCATCGAAGTCACCGATCAACCCTGTGCCCTCGTCATAAGTAACCTCACAGGTAGGGTCAGCCAGGTCAGTCTCTCAGGCGAGCTTCGCGCACATCCCCAATATCAGATCCGAAGAGGGCACGCTATAGGCACCGGGACCTCGCTTTGGCGCATGGCAAACAACGTGATCAAGTCCAGGAGTCCCGTCATCGGATGGCATGATGCGCGACAATGGTTCCCGTCGATTTCCGGGCCTCACCCACGCGTGTTGGAGTGGACCCAGGGGTTCCACGGCTTCCAGGTCTTTATGACCCTGCTGCACTTCGATTGCGGTTTGCCCGCCTAGCTAATGACTTTGTCTGCACAGGTTACGCGGATCGGCCTGAAGAGGTCGCCCACCATCAGTCCGAGGATGAAAGAGTCTTTGCAGCGTAACATGTCGGCTAATGCAACATTACGAATGGGGGGCGAGATGGATGCCAGATTGGGCGCCATCTCGCCGCAGCGTCCACGCCTCCGGGTGCAATCTGTCCCATACGCGGGAGTGTAGTGATAAACTGGAATGTTTGACGATCCTAGTAATCGACGCCCCACCGTGCAAGGAGAGCGTAACATGAGCGAATCTGGATACATCCTCAAGAACGCAGACTCGGTGGCTTCCTCGCGCCTCGACGTGCTCGCCTCGATCTTCGATCCCTGGACGCGGGCGCATTTGGACGCTTGTGGCCTATCGGCCGGATGGCGCTGCTGGGAAGTAGGCGCAGGGGGGCCGAACACGGTACGCTGGCTGGCCGAGCGCGTCGGGCCTACGGGTCACGTGCTTGCCACGGACCTGGATCCTCGCTGGGCGGCTGCGGCCGTCGGCGCGAATGTGTCGGTAATGGCGCACGATGTCGCCGAAGCGCCCCCAGAGGGCGAATTCGATTTGATCCACGCGCGTCTGGTCCTGACTCACGTGCCGGAACGCGAGCGGGCCTTGCGCAACCTCGCGGGCGCACTTCGGCCGGGTGGTTGGCTGGTGGTTGAAGACGCAGATCCTGACTTGTTGCCTCTCAGCTGCCTCGACGGCCCGGAAGAGGCCCGCGAGCTGGCGAACCGCCTTCGCGCGTCCTTCCGTTCTATGCTGGCGGCGCGTGGTGGGGCGCTCGGCTTCGGACGGCGTCTGCCAGGTCTGCTGCGCGACTTGGGGCTTGCCGACGTCGGGGCCGAAGCCTACTTTCCCGTGGCGCATCCGTCCCTCGCGGTGCTCGAGCGACTCACCTACGAGCAGGTCGGCAAGAGGCTCGTTGCTGCAGGATTGGCGACAGAAGCGGAGATCGCGCAGCACCTGGACAACGTGGCCCGTGGCTTGGTCATGCCGCTCATGGCTCCCCTGATCACTGCCTGGGGGCGCAAGTAGCGGCAGGCCGCTTGGCCGAAGGTCACACGCCGCTGCTTGCGTGTTTGGGGGGCTGGTAGCTGCCGACGTCGGCTCCGAAGGCGATCGCCAGACGGTTCCAGCCGTTGATGGTGATGATCGCGAGCGCAAGGTTGACCAGCTCCGCCTCGCTGAAATGCTCACGCATGCGGGCGTGGAGGTCGTCGGGAATCCCGTTTTCGGCGACCAGCGTCAGCGCTTCGGTGAACTCCAGGGCGGCGCGCTCGCGCGCGGTGTAGAACGGGGCCTCGCGCCACGCGGAAAGCAGGTACAGGCGCTGCTCGGTCTCGCCCGCCGCACGGGCGTCTTTGGTATGCATGTCCAGACAATAGGCGCAGCCGTTGATTTGGGAGGCGCGCGTCTTCACGAGCTCGAGCAACGCGTGCTCCACCCCGCACCCGCGCACGTACTGCTCGAGGCCATAGAACGCCTTGAGAGCGTCGGGGGCCGCTTCGCGGTAATTGAGTCGCTGGGTCATGGCAAAAGTCCTCGATCATCGAGCGCACCGCTTGTGCGCTTCGCGTCCATCATAGCACTCGGATGGCCCCTCATTCCCAGAAGGTATTCCAGAGGTAATAGGTCGCATAGCTTCGCCATGGCCGCCATCGCTCGGCGAGCTGTCGAAGCTGCTCGGCGCCGACCTCGGCCAATCCGTACTGCTCGGCAACCGCGCGACGCAAGCCCGGATCTTCCGTGGGCAAGCAATCGGTCATTCCGAGCGCCCGGATGATGACATGGTGTGCGGTCCAAGGTCCGACGCCGAAAATGGACTCCAGACGGCGCGCCACGCGCTCGGCATCCGAGTGGGCCGCGAGGCCTTCGAGATCCAGCGCGCCCGCGGCGACCTCGCGGGAAACTTGAATCACCGCCCGTGCTTTCCGCGGCGGGATGCCAATCGAGCGCAGCGTCTCGACGTCGAGGCCGGCCAGACACTGTGGGGTTGGAAACAGGGAAAAGTGGCGATCGCCATACGCGAGTCTTTCGCCCCAGCGCTCGGTGAGGCGGTTCTCGACCGTCTGGGCGGCGGCGTAGGAGATCTGCTGGAAAAGAATCGCGTGAACAAGGCCCTGATAGCCCGTCGGCGTGAGCACCAGTCGCAGACCGCGGTATCGCCGGGTGAGGCGCGCGAGGGCAGGATCATTCGCCACCGTCGCGTAGAAGGCCTCCAGATCGTGGTCCAGGCAGAGGATGCGCCTCAGCTCGGCCAACACGGCGGGTCGATCCTGCGCTTTCAACCGTCCGGTGAGCAGCCGAGGCTGCACGGCGCCATCGGCCGCTTGCCGGAGGGCGAGCAGCAGCGGCTCGCCCTTAATCCTGATGGCAAGCGTGAACTCGCCGTCCGCGAGCGGCTCCGCACGCAGGCCCATCTCCGGATACCGAGTCGCCACCACGGCACAGACGATCCGTCGGAACGAGCGCTCGAAATCGTAGGGGCCGCGCGCGGTTTGCGCCGGCAATCGGCCTGATGTCGCGCAAGGTGCCCGATTGTCGACCAGGTGATCCATGCGGTGACTCCGCCACAAGCTCGAAGGAGCCTCTGCGATCCTCACCCAGCGTATCAGATCGGGCGCCGCCGATCAGCGCTCCAGCGTGACGACGCGCGCGGTCGATCTCAATGCAGCCTGCCACCGAAGGCGTCCAACAGCTGAATGGCCGCCGGCCCCAAAACGAGCACGAAGATGGACGGAAAGATGCCGAAGAGCAACGGAAAGAGGATCTTGATGGGCGCTTTCATGGCCCGCTCCTCGGCGCGCTGCTTGCGGCGCATGCGCAGATGCTGCGTTTGCGCGCGCAGAATCTGGCTCACGCCAACGCCCAGCGCGTCGCCGTGAATCAGCGCCGTGACCACCTGGCGCAGATCCTCCACGCCACAACGTTCGGCGAGGTGCTTCAGGGCCTCCGGACGCGAGAGGCCGACCTGCAGCTCTTGCAGGTAGCGCATGAACTCGTGGTTGATGGCCTCGAAGTTGGCGGACTGGCGGCGCACCAGCTGGGCGATCGCCGCGTCCAACCCCAAGCCCGCCTCCACACAAGCCGTCAGCAAATCCACGCTGTCCGAGAGCACGTTTTCAATCGCCGCCTGACGCTTGCGGACCTTCGCGCCCAGCCACAGCGACGGATACATGAAACCGAACGCCCCGGCGCAAACCGCATCGATCAGCGCGAGGCGCCCGCCGAAGAGCGCGCCGACGAACGCGAAGAGCACGGCGAGCAGGGCCTGCGAGCCCAAATAGAGCTGGAAGGGCTTGGCGCCGTAGTAACCCGCCATGCGCAAGCGCTCGCGAATCTGGGCCAGGTAGTGGCCAGGCATGTAGCGCTCGACGACTGGCGCGAACGGTTCGACGAAGGTGGCGAGCCACGATCGGTCCGAGAGCCGCGGCGCCCGCGAGAAGCGCGAGATGCGGGCGACCTCGGCGACGTTCGAGACGCGCTGGGTCGCGTAGTAAGTCGCGATCGCGACGCTCAAGCCGGCGACGACGACGATCAGCAGCAACATGGAAGCCTCCTAGAACGGGATGGTGACGATCTTGCGAATCCAGAACACGCCGATGAGCATCAGAACGAGCGCGATGCCGGACAGCATCTGGCCGCGCGGATCATGCACCAGAACCATCAGATAGGAACGGTTGAGCATGTAGAGCGCGAGCGCGATGAAGACCGGAATCAAGGTGAGCACGAGGCCCGAGAGGCGGCCCTGCGCCGTGAGCGTGCGCACCTGGCCCATGACGGTCTGGCGATCGCGAATGGTCGTGTGCAGGTTCTGCAGAATCTCGGACAGATTGCCGCCCGTCTGGCGCTGCACCAGCAGCGCGGAAGCGAGGATCTCGCCGTCGATGCTGCCGAGGCGCGTCTGCAGGCGCATGAGCGCGTCTTCCATCTTCAGCCCGAGCGCGAGGTCCTGCCCGAGGCGCGCGAACTCGGGCGCGAGCGGCGCGGCGCCCTCGTCGCCGACGATTTGAAGCGCCTGCTGAAAGCCCAAGCCGCTCTTGATCGCGTTGGCCATCAGCATGAGCGCGTTCGGCAGTTGCTCGGCCATCGTGCGCACGCGACGCCGCTGCAAGAAGCGCAGCCAGAAATAGAGCGCGACCACGCCCGCGGGGGCCCCGAGCAACGGCAAGCCGACGAAGAGGCCGAGCACCAGGCCCAGCATCGCCGCCACAGTCGCCGCAATGGCGAAATGCTTGGGGCTCCACTCCAGGCCGGTACGCGCGATAAAGGCCTCCCAGCCCTTCGGCAGGCGTGCGGTCGGCCCCAGCCCCACCGACGCGATGTTCGGCTCGACCGCGTAACGCATCCAGCGAGACCGGCTGGGCCCGCGCCGTTGAATCGTGGCGATCGCCCAGACCGCCAACGCCACCGTGACCGAGCCCGACACGAGAATCAGCGGCGTCATAGGTGCTCTCCTCGAAAGCAGTTCAGCGGCAACGCGAGGCCCTTCTCCTCCATCGCGCTCTGGCAGCGCGGCACGATGCCGGTCGGCCGGTGCTGGCCGAGCGACTCGCCGTTCGGCCCCCGGCCGCCCGGCTGGAAGCGGAAGATGTCCTGCATCAGGTAGACGTCTCCCTCCATGCCCGTGAGCTCCGTAATCGCCGACACGCGACGCTTGCCGTCGGAAGCGCGCTCGATCTGCACGATGAGATCGAGCGCCGCCGCCACCTGTTCGCGAATGGCGCGGTGCGGCAAGTCCATGCCGGCCATCAGCACCATGGTCTCGAGACGCGCGAGCGCGTCGCGCGGGGTGTTGGCGTGAACGGTGGTCAAAGAGCCCTCGTGGCCCGTGTTCATGGCTTGCAGCATCGAGAGCGCCTCGCCGCCGCGCACCTCACCGATGAGGATGCGATCCGGGCGCATGCGCAGCGTGTTGCGTAGCAACTCGGCCTGCGTGATGCCGCCCTGGCCCTCGGTGTTGGGCTGGCGGGTCTCCAGCCGCACCACATGCGACTGCTGCATCTGCAACTCGGCCGCGTCCTCGATCGTGATCAAGCGCTCGCCAGACGGAATGAAGGCGCTGAGGCAGTTCAGGACGGTCGTCTTACCGGTGCCGGTACCGCCGGAGACCAGAATGTTGAGCTTGGCCTCGACGCAGCGCTGCAGAAAGAGCGCCATGTGCTCGGTCAGAGACCCCTTGTCGATCAAATGCCCTATCGTCAGCGGCTCCTTGGCGAACCGACGAATCGTGAGGCATGGGCCGTTCAGCGCGAGCGGCGGAATGATCGCGTTGACGCGGCTGCCGTCCGGCAAACGCGCGTCGCACATGGGGCTCGCCTCGTCGATGTGGCGGCCGACGCGCGCGACGACGCGATCGATGATCCGCAGCAGATGCGCGTCATCGCGAAAGCGCACCGACGAGAGCGTCAGCCGGCCCGCGCGCTCCACGTAGACCTGATGCGGGTGATTGACCATGATTTCCGAGACCGCAGCGTCCGCGAGCAACACCTCGAGCGGACCGAGGCCGCGGATCTCGTTCATCATCTCGGTGTGCAAGGCGTCCAGGCGTGCGCGCGGAATGTGGTCGCCGCGCCGCGCCGCCTGATCGTAAATCAAGCGCCGCAACAGCTCCACGCCTTCGGGCGTCAGGCTGTCGTTTTGCAAGTGGGTCGGGCCGGCCTCGTCCAGAAACTGGGCGTGCACCGCGGACTTGAACTCCTCGAACTCGTCGACGACGGGCGCTACGGGCACCGCGGGCGCCTCGACCGCCACCTCGGTCGTGACGGTGACTTCCTGGGGTACGGCTTGCTGATGACGTTTGAGACTAAACATGGGCCACTCGCTTCATATGAAACAATCCCTTGAGCCACGCCCAGCGATCGGGCTTGGCCGCGACGGGCGCTTGTGCGTCGACCGGAACGCTCGTGAGCCCCACGCGCACGACGATCTCCTTGGCGAGCTGATCCATCGCCTGGGCGAGCGGGCTGCGGGGCCGGTGCTGGCAAACGGGCTGGCCGGCGTTCAGGCTCGCCGCCACGTCGGGACCGCCCCAGGGCAGCGTGTGACGCGGATAGCCGCCGATCAGCTGGGCGATCACGTCGTGCGGCGCGAGCTCGCCGTCCGGACCGGCGTGGTTCAGCACCGGCAGCAAGCGCGTCTCGGGCACGCCGATCTCGCGCAGGAACTTGCGCGCCTGCGGCATCGTGCCCACGCTCGAGATGAGCGGCACGAACGGCATGACGATCAGATCCGCGGCGTCGAGCACGCTCGCTTGCGCCTCCTCGACGTACGAGCCGAGGTCGACGATGACCAGGCCCGGCACCTGCGTGAGCGCATTCAGCATGGGCCAGGCCGAGAAGCCGGACAGATTGTGCATCGTGTCCGGACGCGGGCCGGCCAGCAAGGAGATGCCGCTGGAATGCCTGGCGAGCGCGCTCGTCACGGTCTTGCGGTCGATTTCCTTGCCCAAGGGCAGCAAATCGCCGATCGAGCGGTTGGGGCGCAAATCGAGGTACATCTCGAGGTTGCCACACGGCAAGGACATGTCGACCGCCGTGACGGGCAGGCCCGTCAGCCGGTGCAGCGCGATCGGCAGATTGGCGCTGAGCGTGCTCTTGCCGATGCCGCCCTTGAGCGAGAAGACCGCGATGATGCGGCCGGGCCGATCGGCGCCTGCGCCCTTGGCCTGCGCGAGGCGCACCCACACGCGCTGCACGGCCTCGCGAACGGCATCGGGCGACGCGACGACGTCGCGCACGCCGGCGCGCAACGCCTCGATCAGCAGCTGCTGGTCGGTGCCCTCCCAGAGCAAAATGAGCTGCCGAGCGGGGTTCTCGTCGGCGAGCCATTTCAGGGTCGGCAGCGCCGCGCGCAGGTCCTCCACGCCCACGAGGGCCACGTCGACGTCGCGGGGCAGCGTGGTGAGGCTCTCGGCGATCTGCACCTGGCCGCGATCCTCCATCAGGTCGACCAGCACCTGTTGGCGGCGGCTGGCGATGGGATCGCAATAGGCCAGATTGAAGCGATAAAAGGACATAACCCCTCCGTTGGGCTTCGTGAGTTTGGGTGAGCGAGCGTCGTGTGCAGGCCTGAGGCGCGGGCCCAAGCTCACGAAGCCCTAAGTTTGCGGCGTCGGAATCAGCACCGGCGAAAAGTCGGTGGGCGTCACGCCGGCGTCCGTGAGCGAGCCGCGCTCGGCCACGGGCATCGAGATCAGCGTGGCGTCGACTTCGCCGCCGTTGATCTGGTCGATGCGCACGCTGGCGAAGCCGCGCACGCGCACCTGGCCGCGCCCGTGCAGATTGTCCCAGTCCTGCTCGTCGATCAGCGGGACGTAGACATGGCGCCAGGCCTCGTCGTCGGCCGTATCGGCTTGCTGGCGAGCGCCGAACCCCTGTTGCGTGGGGCCGACCATGTTGCCGGGCTCGGTCGTGACCCACTGGTTGACGGCGATCTGGCCCGCGTAGCCCTGCGCGATGTTGCTGCGGTACACGCTGGCCCCGTTGCCGCCGAGCGCCAGGGCCGCGAAGTTGCCGCGATTGGAGCCGCCGGCGCCGGCCTTGAGCATCACGGGCGTGCCCACCTGGGCGGGGACCATGCTGCCCGAACCGTCGCTCGATTGCACCTCCCAGGGCGTCGAGCCGCCGCCGCATCCGCCGCTTCCGGGCGGCTCGGAGACGAGCCCGATCGGAATCAGCCCGGGCGGGATGGTGGTCACCGCACCGGGCACGGCGCTCGAGTTCACCGCCACGTCGATCGCGTTGATGCCCAGGATCCGCGCGAACGTGGTCGGCACGGCCTGGTGGCAGGCGACGGTGACGGCGGTCTTGCCGTCGGGGCGCGTCCAGAAGCTCACGTCCTTCGCGCTGAGGGTGTAGCCGTTCTTCTGAGCCCACGTGAGGGCGTCGCTGGTCGCCTTGCTCTCGTTCGCGGGCGGCATCAGATCGTAGCACGCGGCCATGGCGGCCGCGTCGGCGGCGGCTTGCTGGCGCGTGCGCGAGAGCAGCGCCGAGGAGATGTCGACCACCAGCGCGGCCATGCCGGAGACGGTCACCAGCGAAGCCACCATGAGGTAGAGGGCGACGCCACGACGGCGTTTGAACGAACGCATCTCATTCCTCCGTCTTCTTGAGCAGGGTCTGCTCAGTCTTACTGAGGGCGGGGCTCAGAGGCGCCACCGCCGCCGCTTTGATCAGACGCGGCGTCACGAAGATCGCCAGCTGCGTCTGGTGCTCCTGGAAGCTGCGCGACTTGAACAGCTCGCCGAGGATCGGCAGGTCGCCGATGCCGGGCAATTGGTCGTAGTCGTGCGTCTGGTCGCTGCTGAGCAAGCCGCCCAGCATCAGCGTCTGTCGCGGCGCCAGGATCACCTGCGTTTCGGCGCGGCGCGTCTTGATCGCGGGCACCTGCACCGAACCGGTCTTGAGGCCGTTGCTGTAATCCAACGAGCTGACCTCGGGATTGACCGTCAGGTCGATGCGGCCGTCCGGCAACAGCGCAGGCTGCACCTGAAGGCTCACGCCGAACTGCTTCCAATCAATCGAGGTCTGGCCGAGCGCCTGCGAGACGGGAATCGGCACCTCGCCGCCGGCCAGGAAGGTGGCCTTGCCGCCGTCGACGGTGACCAGCGTGGGACGGGCGAGTTCCTTGGCCTCGCCACGCGACTCGAGGGCGTGGAGTCTCGCCATCAACGCATCGAACTGCGAGAAGGTCGACAAGCTGCCCGCCTGGGACTCGCCGAAGTCGAGCTGGCCTTGCGTGTAGTTGGCGCCGTTGTTCGCGCCTCCGGCCGCCGCCTGGTTGCTGCCGAACTCGACGCCGAGGTTCAAATTGGCGTTCTTCGAGAGCTCGACCACGTTGACGTCGATCGCGATCTGGTTGCCGTCCTGCGGCACGGGGATCAAATCGACCACCTTGGCGCCGTAGGACGCGGCGATCTTCTCGGCGGTGGTGCGCTCGGCAACCGAGCGCGCCGGCCCGGACAGCAGAAAGGCATTGCCGTTGTAGTCGACTTTCAGAGCGTCGTTGCCGGTGATCGCATGGATTTCGTGCGCCACCGCAGCGGCGTCCAATCCGACGTGCACGTTGTAGTTGTGCACGGCGCCGTCGCTCGTCCACGCGAAGAGGGTCGTCGTGCCGGGATGCTGGGCTTGCAGCAGCACCTCGTGCTTCGAGATGACGCGCACGTCGCTCACGGCCGGATCGCTCACCGCCACGCGCACCAGGTTGCCCTCCAGGGAGAGCAATCGCGAGCGCCCATTCAGCAGCGACACGGTCTGATCGGCGCCGTCGCGCACGGCATGCGCGGGACGCGGCGCCGGGTGCGTTACGGCGTGAACCGGCTGTGGCGCGGGCTTGGCGGCCAGGTGGACGACGGTTGCCGGCTTCGCGGCCACCGGAACGGGCTTGGCGGCGATCGCCGCCGGCTTGGCCGCCTTGTGCGCCGGCGTGCTCGGCTTGTTCGCTTTCGCCGCGGCGTGCGGGGAAGCCACCGGGGTCGGCAGCGCGGATTGGGTGCCGACTGCGGGGGTCATCGGCGCCGCCATGTTGATCGTGAGCGCAAGGGCGCTGCTGGTGATGAGTTTCATGGATGGACGATCTCCGTAGCGGTGCCGCGAATCACCTCGATGCCCGGATCGGGCAGCTTCGGCGCGGGCGCGGCGTAGTAGACGGGATGCGGGACGACCACCGTGCGCACCGCGGGAATCGCGGGGGCGGGGGCCGGAATCATGGCGTTGTCGTTCGGCGCGCGCATGGCGAGCCGAATCTGGCCCTCACCGGTCGCGAGGCTGATCTGTTCCGCCTGTTCGGGTGTGACCATCAGGGTCGCCGAGGTGACGATCTGGGCGTGGGGCTTGTCTTCGCGATCGGTCTGGGCGATCGCGAGCACGTCCACGTCCTGAACGATCGTGCGGCTGCGCCAGGCGTCGTTGTGATTGACCACGCTGATGACGTCCACGTGGCGACCGGGGGCCAGAAAGCCGCCCACGCCGACCACTTCGTTCACGGCCACGGTCATCGCACGCTTGCCCTTGTCGATGTGGTACCAGAGGCCTTGCTGGCCGTCCGAGGGCACCAACAGGGTATCGAGAATCGGTTGCCCGACGGGCACGTCGGCGATCAGCATGCGGCCGTCCAACTCGGACGCGTCCGCGAATGAACCGTCGAGGCGCTTCTGCACGTGGACGACGCGCAGGTCGGATGTCTTGAGGGCTTGCGAGGCGTTGATCGGGTGCGCGGCGACGACCATGGTCTGGTCGTCCATGCGTGCCGCTTTGGCCTTGGGCTGATTGCCCAGGAAGGCGTAAAGCAGCACGCACGTCACCAGGCCCGAGCCGAGGGCGAACACCGCGGGAAGCATACGCTTGAGATCGAGCACGGGACCTCCCAGGATGACTTATTCCAAACGCATCTTGGTGGATGCGGCGAGGGTGATGGCGGGGCCCGAGAAACTGAAGAACGCGGGCATCGCGGAATGAATTTGCACTTGCGACATGGTGGAATCGAGTACCACTTGAATGTCGCTCAATGCAGGAAGCGGTGTATAAGCCGAATTCTGCAAATACGTGAGGACGTCTTGTTGAATTTGAGACGTTTGCTCGCCGAGGCTGCCGAGACGCGCGCCTTCGCGCGTCGCATCCGTCAGAACGAGCTGTTTGTTGTAGAGGTAGCCCACGTCGATGATGCCGAGTAGCAGCGTCACGAGAATGGGCACCACCAGGGCGACCTCGACGGCCGCCTGGCCTCGACGTCGAGACATGGCGCACCTCCTTGGGGTGGGCGCCCGCGTTGAGCGGGCGCCCAGCGCTTCGTGTTTAGCTGCCGCTCGTCGAGTTGGTCAGGGCAGTAGCGGCAGTGCTAAGAATGCTTTTGACCTGCGTTCCGAGCGTCGTCAGCGTGCCGATCGCCACCACCGAGACCAGCGCGAGGATCAGCGAGTACTCGACCATGCCCTGGCCTTCCTCTTCCTCCACGAGGGTGACGAACAGGTTCTTGATATTCTGCATTTTTCATTCTCCTTTTGTCTGGGATGCTATCCGGCGGCCGGGATGCCGTGCCGCCTTCGATGCTGCTAATATAGCCGAACATAATTACGGGCATAGAACGGCGGTATTTCGAGTAATTGAATTAACCCACGGTCGACCAATCAATAATTTCTCAATAGAAACAAGCAGTAATTCTCGCCGCATCGAGCAATCAATAGAGACCAGACGCGCCGTCACGAGCGGGTGCGCCCAGATCCGAAACGGATATTGCTCGCAATATCTGCGCCATACACCTCACGGCGCAGGCGGCTCTTGCCGGAAACCTTTCGAAAAAAAAGTGCCTTCCGCGGATTCACCGCGAAAGGCGCAAGAGGGTTCCCGGCGGTTTCGGCGTCAGGGATGCGCGTCCACGCGCGCGAGGGCGTCGAGGGCCGGGCGGACCTGGAAGAGGTAGTCCTGGCTGGGCACCGTGTAGTAATCGAGCGGATTGTTCCCCTGAATCGTCGCGCGCGCGGCCTCGTAGGCGACGAAGCGCCCGGCGCCCGCCGGCCAGGGATCGCCGTAGCCCGCACCGAAGAAGCGGCGCATGGCGTTCGCCGAGTCCGGCCCGTCGAGGGCGGCTTCCATGGCACGGGCGATCGCCGGCTGGAAGCGCTGGAACTGCTTGTAGGCCGACTCGCTCACTTGCAAATAGCGGTACGCCGGCAAGCCCGGCACCAGCCGCTCCGAGGCGGCGAGCACCAGCCCCTCGACCTGCATCTGCCGCGCGAGCGACGACGCTTCGGGATCCGGGTCCGCCTGCTGGGCGAAGTACTGATACATCGCCCGCGCGAAGGTCAACCGGGTATTCGCCGAGTCATAAGGCAACATCAATCGCGCGTTGATGCCGAGCGTCGGCCGCCCGTCGACGGTGCCCGAGACGGCCACGCGCGTGTCCAGGCTGTACCAGACCGAGACCGTGAGATCGGGCGTCTGGCCCAGCAGCGCGACCATTCGGCTCGCCACCGCGTCGTAGTCCGATTGCCAGTGCGCCTCGAACTCCCGCACGCGGGCCACCGGCACCCAGTCGGCCAGCCCTTCGCGCACCAGCGCCAGCTTCTGGGCGGGCGAGCGATCGCGGTAGAAGAGCTGATCGAGCGTGCGGCTGTGCGCCGCCTCGTACGCCACCCAGGCCTCGCCCGAGCCCTGGCCGACCGTGCCGAGAAAGCTCGGCAGATTGTCGTCCACCATGGGCACGGCCTGCGCGCGGGCGCCGAGCGCCAGCGCGAGCATGACGGAAAAGACGATCGCGCGTCTCACCGGCGTTGCCTCTGAATCTCGGTGTCCCAATCCTTGATCTCGTCGATCTTCTCGGGCCCCAGCCGATTCAGATCCGTGGCATGCGGCTTGTAATCGCGGTAAAGCTCGTAGCCCGCCATCGCGCCGAGCCCCTGGCCGAGCGCCATCGCCCCGAACTTGATTTCGAGGTCGTTCGCGCCGGGCGTCGTGCCGCCCACGCCGCCGGTCGCCAGATAGCCGACGCCCAGCCCCGCGATGCCCCCCGCGAGCGCCGCGAAATAGTCGTCACTCGACAAGCGCCGCTCGCCCGCGAGCGTCGCCGTCAACGGCGGCACCAGGGCCACGCCCGCGAAGAGCGCGATCTGCCCGGCGCCGCCGAGCGCGCTCAGGCGCAAGATCCCCAAATAGGACAATCCCAGCACCGCGGCGCTCGTGAGGCCGGCGGCCAGGGTTTCGACCGCCATCGCGCCGGGCCCGTGCGGAGTCGTCGGCGCGGCCGTATCGGAGGCGGGGTCGGCCAGAGCGGGCGCGGCGATCGCCCAGGCGATGAGAGGAATCCAAACGAACTGTCGCATGGCCGTCTTATACCCGGCGTCGCCGATCCCGAGAAGCCGGAGAAAAGCTGGATAGGCCGCCGGGGGTCGGGGTATAATGGGCAGGATTAAAACCATTTTAAGCCTGGTTTCCCTGATCGTCACTGGAGGACAGCGTGGCAGAACCATTGCTCAAGGTCTCGGGGTTGCGCACCCACTTCTACACCGAAGAAGGCGTCGTCAAGGCCGTGGACGGGGTGGACTTCGAGATTCCGCGCGGCGGCATCCTGGGCGTGGTCGGTGAATCGGGCTGCGGCAAGAGCATCACGAGCCTGTCGATCATGCGATTGGTGGCGCAGCCGCAAGGCAAGATCGTCGACGGCCAGATCCTCTTCAACGGCGAGGATCTGCTCAAGAAGTCCGAAGAAGAGATGCGCCACATTCGCGGCAATCGCGTCGCGCTGATCTCGCAGGACCCCATGACCAGCCTGAACCCCGTGCTGACGGTCGGCGATCAGATCATGGAGACGATCATCCTCCACCAGAAGAAGAACCGCCACGAGGCCCGCAAGAAGGCGATCGAGATGCTCGAGCGCGTGGGCATTCCCTCGGCCGCCCAGCGCGTCGACGACTACCCGCACCAGTTCTCGGGCGGCATGCGCCAGCGCGTCGTCATCGCCATGGCGCTCTCGTGCGAGCCCGATCTGCTGATCGCCGACGAGCCCACCACGGCGCTCGACGTGACGATTCAGGCCCAGATTCTCGATTTGATTCGCGACATCCGCGATCGCAACAACGCCGCGGTCATGATGATCACGCACGACCTGGGCGTCGTCGCCGAGCTGTGCGACCAGGTGGCCGTCATGTACGCCGGCAAGGTCGTCGAGTACACCGACGTCAACACGATCTTCAAGCAACCGAAGCACCCCTACACGCAGGGCTTGCTGAACTCGATTCCGCAGCTCGGCGTCGCGCAGAAGCGCCTCACGCCCATCGAGGGCCAGCCGCCGAGCCTCTCCAAGCTGCCGCCCGGCTGTTCGTTCGGTCCGCGCTGCCCGCACTACTGGGCCAAGTGCAACGACGCGCCCAAGCTCGACACGGTCGAGCCGGGCCACCTCGTCCGTTGCTGGCTGATGAAAGAGAGCGCCGCCGGCGCGAAGGAGAACGCCTAAATGTCGCAGTACGTGCTGGACGGTCAATCCCAGGCCAAGGACACCGAATACCTGCTCGAAGTGCGCAACCTCGTCAAGCACTTCCCGATCACCCGCGGCATCCTCTTTCAGCGCCAGGTCGGCGCGGTGCAGGCCGTCAACGGGCTCAACTTCGGCATCAAGAAGGGTGAGACGCTCGGCCTCGTCGGCGAGTCCGGTTGCGGCAAGAGCACCACGGGCCGATTGATTCTGCGCCTCATCGAGGCGACCGAGGGCGAGGTCCTGTTCCAGGGCCGCGACGTGCGCAAGCTCAACAAGAACGAGCTGCGCGAGATTCGCCGCGACATGCAGATCGTCTTCCAGAACCCCTACGCCAGCCTCGATCCGCGCATGACGATCGGCGACACGGTCGCCGAGCCGCTGCGCGTGCACAACACGCACAAGGGCCCCGAGTTGCACAAGCGCGTGCGCGAGCTGCTGGACCGCGTGGGCCTCAACCCCAGCTACGCGGACCGCTACCCGCACGAGTTCTCGGGCGGCCAGCGCCAGCGCATCGGCATCGCGCGCGCGCTCGCGATCAACCCCAAGTTCGTCGTGGCCGACGAGCCCGTCTCGGCGCTGGACGTCAGCGTGCAGGCGCAGGTGCTCAATCTGCTCGACGACCTGCAAGACGAGTTCGGCCTCACCTACCTCTTCATCGCGCACAATCTGAGCACGGTGCAGCACATCTCCGATCGCGTGGCCGTGATGTACCTCGGCAACATGATGGAGCTCGCCAGCTCGAAGGACCTCTACGCCGAGCCCAAGCACCCGTACACGCAGGCGCTGCTGTCGGCCGTGCCGGTGCCCGATCCCGAGGAGATGAAGGTTCGCAAGCGCGAGCGCATCATTCTGCAAGGCGACCTGCCGAGCCCGACCAATCCGCCCACCGGCTGCGTGTTCCACACGCGCTGCCCGCACGCCATGCCCGTCTGCAAGACCACCAAGCCCGCGTTCCGCGATCTCGGCGGCGAGCACTTCGTGGCCTGCCACCTCTACGAGCAAGGCAACGCCTCCGGCGAGGCGCTCAGCTCGGTCGTGCCCAAGGCGGGTGCGTAAATGGCGCGTCGCACTCTTCGTTTCGTACTCGGGGCCGCCGCCACGGTGAGCCTCGTGCTTTCGGGCTGCGCCGCCGATCGCGTCACCAACAACGGCGACATGATCGTCTTTTCCGAGCAACAGGAGCCCGACGCGCTCAATCCCATCATTTCGGACATGCTGGCGACCGTCGACGCCACCTCGCCGATTCTCGAAGGCCTGGCGACCGTCGACGACAAACTGAACTACGTGCCGGTGCTCGCGACGACCGTGCCGACCGTCGAGAACGGCCTGGTCAAGATCGAAGGCAAGCAGATGGTCGTCACGTGGCCGCTGCGCCACGGCGTCCTTTGGCAGGACGGCAAGCCCTTCACGTCGGCGGACGTCAAGTTCACCTACGACGTGATCATGGCGCCGGACGTCAAGGTGATCACGCGCGACGGCTACGACAAGATCACCAAGGTCGAAACGCCCGATCCCTACACGGTCCGCGTCACCTTCAAACAAGTTTATGCGACCTATCCGCTGCTCTTCGGCACGATTCTGCCGCAGCACCTGCTGTGGAAGGATCTGCGCGACTCGAAGGGTGATCTGATCAACAAGGACCCCTTCAATCGTCACCCGATCGGCACGGGCCCGTTCAAGTTCAAGGAGTGGGTCTCGGGCGATCACATCACCATGACGCGCTTCAACCGCTACTGGCGCGGCAAGCCGAAGGTGTCCGCGCTTGAAATGCGCATCGTGCCGGATGAGAACGCGGCCTTTACGCTGCTCAAGAGCGGCGACATCGACATCTACCAGTCGGCGGCGATCGCCCAGTACAACGCGCTGCGCAAGCTCAAGCACGTGACGATCAACCCGCAGCCGGCGCTGATGTGGGAGCTGATCTCCTTCGACCTGAAGAAGCCGATATTGCAGGATCTGCGCGTTCGACAGGCGATCGCCTACGCGATCAACAAGCCTCAAATCTCGGATAAGATCTACCAGGGCCTCTTCCCGGTGGCCTATTCGGATCAGTCGCCGCTCAGCTGGGCTTACAACAAGAAGCTCGAATCCATGTATGCCTACAATCCGGATAAGGCGCGCCAGCTTCTGGACGCGGCGGGTTGGAAGGCCGGTTACGACGGCATTCGCGTCAAGGACGGCAAGCGTCTGAGCATTCGCATCAGCACCACGACGGGCCGCAAACCGCGTGAGCTCACCGAGCAAGTGCTGCGCTACTACCTCAAGCAGGTGGGCATCG
>DATNPP010000309.1:0-8523 GCA_036703175.1 Oscillatoriaceae cyanobacterium | reverse complement strand
GCAATCCCAGTTGGAGAAAGAAAGGCGCAGAATCTTGAACATGGCGGTTTAAACTTCTTCCTCGACGGTCTCTTCGGGGGCCTCGTCGTCCGTGGGCTGTTCGGCAATCACCTTGGCGAGCGTGCTCTGGCGCAGATAGCTGGCGAGCTTGTTGCTGTCGCCCAGCAAATCCAGAAACGGCCCGGCCTTGATGTCGTCCTTGCGCGTGTACTCCAGAAAGCCCAGGCGCTTGAGCTGGCCGACGTACATCTCGAAACGGCGTCCGCCCAGCTTCTTGCCGTACTCGGCGTTCAGCGCGTCGAAGCTGACGCTCGGCTCGGCCACGCCGCCCTCGCGGCCCTCTTCGGCCAGGCGTTGCGGCAGCACCAAGCGCGCCCAGAGGATCACCAATAGCGCGAGCGCGTTGCGATCGAGCTCTTGCATGTTCGTGATGCGCTCGGTGCGATCGCCCGGCCCGTCGGCCAGCGCGAGGCCGTAGTAGCGCGAGTAGGGGCTCCAGGCGAGCGTGAGGCCGACGGCGTTGAGCCGGCGCTCGGCCTCCTCGCGGTGCACGGGGTTCATCAGGCCCGTCGCCGCGCGGCGCGGCACGTAGCCCTTGTGGAAGAAGGGCGCGAGCATGCCCGCGACCACGTCGTCGTCGGCGACCATTCCGAGCGCCGGAATCGGCGTCTCGGCTTGCGGCACGCCGAGCGTCCCCAGGCCGATTGGGCTTTCGGGCGCCTCGGGCCAGGCCTCTTCGACGGATTCGGGCGCTTCGAAGGCCTCGGACTCCTCGGGCAGATCGGGCACTCGCAGGGCGTCAAACGTGTCCATGGGCGTCCTTTCCGAGCGGGCGCAGATACGCCTCGGTGATTTCTTTGATCAGGGAAGTCGGGTTCTCGAGCACGCTCGGCGCCTCGTCCACCTGCATGGCCAGCGGCACGAGCTTGAGGCGCTGCACCGGGCTGTCCATGCGCTCGCCGGGCGCGACGGGCGTGCCGATCAGCGGCAGCAGCGAGAGGCGGTACATCGTGAGCGCGGGATCGTCGACGGTGGCGTACTCGTAGAGCGGCACGGTGCCGCGGCGCAAGGCGTAGGCCTCGAGATCGGCCACGGCCTCGGCGATCGTCTCGCGGCTCGCCGTCTGGACGGTGGTGGTCGTGGCCGGCACCGGCTCGTTCCACTCCTCTTCCTCGAGCTCGATCAGCTCGCGGTGCAAGTGGTACTCGGCCGCGGCGACGAGCAGCTGCGCGTCGAACATCGGCGGAATGAAAGCCGGGCAGCGGAAGGCGTCCGCCGCGACGGCCGCCAGCTCGTCGAGGTCCGCGGCCATCAGCATGCGCGTGATGTCGACCTGATTGATGCCGCCGTCGAGCGAGACGAATTGTTCACCCAGGCCGGTCAGCGTGCGCAGCAGCTCCGAGCGGTAGGCGTGCAGCTGGCTGAGGTGCTGGTGGATCGCCTGGTACTCGCCTTGAATGTCCTTGCGCGACAGATCGAGCCCGTCGAGCACGCGGCGCGTCTCCTGCGAGAGCGCGATGCAGTGGTCCAGCTGATCCTGCACGGCCAGCAGACGCACCTCGGAGTGGCTCTCGAGGGCCTCGATGATCGTCACGACCAGCCCGTCGAAGCGGCTGCGCAGGTTGTAGAGCACGTCCAGCGGATCGTAGCCCATCTGCAGGCAGAACTCGATGCCGTAGAGGGCGATGCCCATCTCCTGGCGCTGCGGGCTCGCCTGGGCCAGCATGCCGAGCATGGCCGCCGCGTTGACGCCCATCTCGCTCCAGCAGTAGCCGCGCGTGCGGTCGAAATCCAGCCAGCCGTATTGCCGGAAGGTGCTCACCAGGTGCTCGAGCGCGTCGGGGCTGAGCCACGGCAGCGTGCGCTGCATCGTGTCCTTGTCCCAGAAGCGCTCGCGGCAGCTCGCGAAGAGCTCGCGAATGAAGGCCACGCGCACGACGAAAGCCGCCTCGTTGGCGCCGCGGGTGAGGGCCAAAAAGAGCGGGAACAGGGCGTGGAAGCCCTGGTGCAGCTTGAGCGGCTCGATCTCGTCGGCCTTCCAGCCGTCGGCGAGGTAGTGTTCAACCGCGCGCCGGCGGAACGGCGTCACGTTCTCGGCGTCGCTCGCGTCCGGAACCAGGCTGAGCGAGGGCAGAGGATCGAGGAGCATTCACTTCTCCTGTGGCAACGAGGCGCTTTGGGGCTCGCGCCCCCCGTGAGCAACATATTCTAGCCGGAAAACCGGGTTATGTTGGTGCGTGCCGTCACGTTTCGAACGCATGAGCCAGGCGATGCCTGCTTTTGGCCGACCTGTTAAGATTTGAATCGTGGGGCAGGCGCCCCGCGTGGCGATCGGAGTCCGAACGGTCGTGTGGCCGTTAGAATGCCCATCGGATGGGCATGGTAGGCTCGGCCGATTCGGGGGGACGGCGGTCCGACGACGGGTCGGGCTCTCAAATTGGAGGCAGCATGGGCAAGATCGGGCTGGTGCTCTCGGGCGGCGTCGCCAAGGGCTCGTATGAGGCAGGCGTGCTCCGCGCGCTCGCCGAGCGCGAGATCGTGCCGGACGTGATCGTGGGCGTGTCCGCCGGCGCGCTCAACGGCGCCATGGCGACCGGCATGATCGTCGACGACGAGTTCACGCCGGCGCGCGTCGAGAGCGGCTTGATCGACATCTATCGCGAGCGCGTGAGCTTCAGCCACTTCTTCGAGAGCTACGATCCCGACGACACCTTCCAGGACCTCGATCGCAAAAGCCTGAACAATCTGGCGCGCCGCTTCGGCATCGACCCGTTCAACAAGGTCTGGCTGCCGACGCGCTGGGATCCGCAGGCGCTCAAGACGCTGGAGTACGTGTTGCGCGGCAACTTCATCTCGATGTTCAGCCACGCCTATTTCCGCCAGCTGGCGCACGATTTCGTCTTTCCGACCACGATCAAGCGCGCGGTGAAGTTCAGCGCGGTGGTCTGCAACCTCATGGGCGAAACGAGCCTCAGCGAGGACGACGAGCACCTCGAGGCGCGCTGGAGCCACAACGAGGACTTCCACTGGTATCCGAACATGCCGCGCACGGAGAACTTCATTCAGTACAACCGGCTGATCGACGTGATCATGGCCTCGAGCTCGTTCCCGCTCGCCTTTCCGCCGATGCGCCTGTCGCTCGACGGCGGCGAGAAGCCGGGGCTGTTCATCGACGGCGGCATGACGGACAACGCGCCCATCGGCAAGGCGATCACCATGGATCATCAGGTGGACACGGTCTTCGCCGTGATGGCGACGACGATCGTGCCGCCGCCGGCCGAGGAGCCGGACAACATCCTCGCGGTGTTCAATCGCATGTCCGAGATTCTGGCGGGGCGCTTCATCATCAACAACTATCACAAGGTGCTCAAGGTGAACCGCCGCTTGCAGGCGCTGGCGCGCGTGCTCGAGCGCGATTCGGAGGGCGTGGTCAAGCCGTCCGAGTTCAACGAGAATCTGGCGATCGCCGCCGGCTTCGCCAATCTGGACGACTATCTGAGCCGCCGGGTGGTGCGCGTGATTCCGGTATTTCCGTCCACGCCGCTCAAGGGCGACCTCTTCGCGGGCTTCCGCGATCCCAAGCTGCTGTGCGAGTACATGGATCTCGGCTACGCCGACGCCTGCGACGTTCTCACGAAACGTCTTCAGGGCGATGAGGACGAATCCACTTGGCAATCGCTTCGGTCCTGAACTTTTATGGCATGATCCTCGTCTAGGTTTCGGAACGTTTCGCCCGCACATGCGGGTCGCCAGAGGAGAACCTCGATGCTCAAGCCTCTTTCGCGGACTCTTTCGGCCGTCGCGATCGCCTGCCTGGCGGGTTGCAGCGGCATCGCCCCCAATCTGCCGGGCATCTCGCTCGGCGCGACCGTGCACGGGCAGGTGAACGGGGTGAGCGGTTCCAATCTGCGCGTGGGCCTTCTGGGTTCGAAAGAGGCCGGCCAGACGCCGCAGGAGCTGGTCTCCGCGCCCGTGACCGGCGGCGCCTATTCGCTCGACCTGCCCGGCTCGCCGCGGCTGGATCTGATGTCGTCCGACAGCGAGTCGATTCCCTTCGCGTTGGAGGTCTACCAGGACAACAACGGCGACGGCCAGTACGACGAGGGCGACACCATCACGCAGGCGTCGGCCGCCAACGGGACCTTCCGCTTCTTCACCGAGGACGGCCCGCCGGGCAGCTACAAGGCCGGCTGGAACCTCTATCAGAACGGCAGCTACACACAGACCTTCGACACGGCGGTCAATCTGACGGCCTAGTCGGCCTCGACCTCGTAGACCGTGAAGCTCGCCGGTTTGCGGTCCGGATTGTGCCAGTGGAGCCGGATGTAGCGCGTGCGCACCGGATGCGCCAGCGTGATCGGCTCCAGGCCCCAGCCGTGCAGCACCTCGTGGGTCGCCACGGTTTCGTAGTGCGTGCCGTCGTCCGAGATCTCGACGTCGAACCAGGTGCCCGGCGGCGTCGGGCCGGTCTTCACTTTCAGGCTGTGCAACTCCTCACCGTGCGTCAGCGCCACGGATAGCCAGGCTTCGGGGCGCTCGTAGGCCTCGTTGGCCCAGTGCGTGTCCGTGTCCGTGTCGATCGCCGCCTCGGGCCCCGCGCTGTTGGGGCTCGTCGAATCGGCGATCGCCTTCGCGAACGGCAAGCCGTCGTAGTGCAGCCGGGGATTGGGCTGCAGCGCCACGTAGTCTCGGCCGAGGTTCGTGTCCAGCCAGAGCGGATGCGGCCCGACGGCGATCGCCGCCGCGCCCGTGTGCCGTCCGAGCAGACGGCCCACGTCGTCACGCACTTGCCAGGGGCGATCGCCGAAGCTCCAGCGAATCGTGTGCGGCTTGGCGCTCCAAACCACGGCCAACTCGCCGTCGGCGCGCATGAAGCGGTAGCCCTCGAGCCCACTCTGACCGATCGGCGCGATCGTGCGCACGCCGGCCATCGCCGCGTGGGCGTTCTTGTATGCCCAGTAGCCGAGCGTCTTCTGGCTCATGGTGTGCCAATCGATGAGGCCCATGTTCTTCCAGGAAGGATTCGTGTTGGCGTAGTACATGCACGAGCGCACGCCGAGCGCGAGCGCCGTCGGGTAGAGCTTGGCGATGTAGGCGGCCTGGCTCTGCGGCTCGTCCGCGCTGTAGCCGGTCTCGGAACACAGCATCGGCTTGTCGAGCCCGTGTTTCGTAAGTACGGCGGCCAGCGCATCGTGCACGTCGCGAAACTTCGCGATCGCGGCCTCCGAGCCCGGCCAGCCGTAGGCATGAAAGTCCAGCGCGTCGAAGTAGGCGCCCGCGCCGTCGCGCAGCATGGCATCGAGGTAGGTGGGAAATCCCAGGCCGCCCGTCACCACAAAGGCCTGCGGATCCGCGCGCTTGACGATCACGTGCGCCACTCGGAGCAACCGCACGTAGTCCGCCACCGAGCCGTTCCAGGAGCGGCGCGGATCGGCGTAGCTCGCGCGCGTGTCGCCCTTCGGATAATCCGGCTCGTTCCAGACCTGCCAGTAGCGCACGCGGCCGCGATAGCGGCGCACGGTGCGATCGAGCATGGCGGCCCAGGTGTTGGCGGGATTGACCGCCTTGTTCGCCCCCGGCACGTCGGTGCCGTCCGCGAAGATCGGCGCGTTCAGCCCCTTGGGCGGCGCGAACTCGTAGGATTCGGCCTTTCTCGGATCCGGATGCGGCGCGCTCGAGGCCCACAGCGGTTCGTCCGTCACCATCGCTTCGACCGCGATGCCGGCGTTCGCGAGCCGGTCGATCGCGTCGTCGAAGTCCGCGCGATTGCGCGTGTCGCCCGGTCCGCCCGCCTCGTAGACGCGCCAGATGAAGCCCTCGCGGCTCACCTCCACGCCGAGGTCGCGATGAAAGGCGATGCCGCGCGTGCGCGAGCCCTGCCAGGAGCCCACGCCGTGCAGCACGTCGAACTTGGGCACGTACTGCATGCCGAAGAGATCGCGCGCGTCGACGGCGCGAGCGCTCGTCGCGACGGCGGGGGCGCCGAGCGCGAGCGTGAGGGCGGCGAGCGTGGCGGCGAACAGGCGGTGACGCATGGCGATCTCCTTTCGAGCGACCTCGGCCATGCTAGAAAACGCGCACGCGGATCCCTTGGGCGATCTGCACGAAAAATCCCGTCGAGACGCCGAAGAGAAACTATTCCGTTTCGGGCTCGGGCGCCGGAAGCTCCGGCCAGTTCACCAGGCGCTTGTCCAACTCGGCGAGATACGCCTGCGCGACTTCCGCGGAGATGAGCCGCTGGCGCAGCGCGCCGAGCACGGCGCCTTTCTCCACCAGCAGCAATCGATGGCGCACGTCGTCGAGCACGTCCTCGGAGTGCGACGGAAACTCCGAGCCGAGCCGGCGCAGCTCGCGCTCGGAGCGGGCGATCGCCACCTGGTAGCGCGAGCGCAGGCGCTCGTAGCTCTCGCGCGGCAGCATGCCGGCGTCGAGCAACGTCTTGAGCTCGTTCTGCGCCGCGCGCGCGGCGATCACCTTGAGCTGCTCGCGCTCGAACAGCGCCCGCGCGGAGGGCAGCCCGACCAGGCCCAGCAGACGCACGAGCGGGCCGAGCGTCAGGCCTTGCAGCAGCAGCGAGATCAACACGACGCCGAACACGACGGAGAGAATCGGCGCCTGCGCGTGCACGGCGAGCGGCAACGAGAGCGTCAGGGCCATCGTCAACGACCCCTTGAGGTTGCCCCAGACCATCAGGTGCTGCCAGCGCAGCGGCGTGGGCTCGGTTTGCACGCGGTTCAGCAGCCAGAAGGCCGGATAGATCGTGCAGATGCGTCCCAGAAAAACGCCGAAGTAGGCCACGAGAATCGCCGGCAGCATGACGATCCAGTCCGTGCGGCTCAAATTCAAGCCGACCAGCAGGAACACGGCCGAGTTGACGCCGAAGCCCGCGTACTCCCAGAACGAGCCCAGCGCCACCTGGCTGGTGGGCGAGAGCGATCGCCGCCAGCCGTAGTTGCCGACGATCAGGCCCACCGTCACCACCGCGACGACGCCCGAGACGCCGACCGCTTGCGCCACGAAGAACGAGCCGAGCGCCACGAAGGTCGTCAACATGATCTCCGTGAGGTGATCGCGGGTCTGTTTGAGCACCCAGCTCGCGACCAACCCGATCGCGCCGCCGATCGCGAGGCCGCCGATCGCCACCCAGACGAACTGTATGACCGCCTGGGCCGGGGCGATCGTGCCGGTGAGCACGACGCCGAGCAGCACGCGGTAGAGCACGAGCGCGGTGCCGTCGTTGAATAGGCTCTCGCTCTCGACGATGGTCGTGAGCGCGGGCGGCGCCTGCAGATCCTTGAAGATCGCGAGCACGGCGACGGTGTCCGTCACGGAAAGCAGGCTGCCGACCAGCAGCGCCACCGGCCAGTTCCAGCCGAGCCCCAGGTGCAGCACCGCGCCCGTGATGGCGGCCATCGTGCCCATGCCGAGCGTCGAGAGCAGCAGCACGGGCGCGAGGTGCTCGCGCAGCGCCGTCGCGTCCGTGTTGAGCGCGGACTCGAACAGCAGCACCGGCAAAAACAGGTAGATGATCACGTCGGGCGAGAGCGCGACGTTGGGCACGAGCGCGAACGCGCTCATGAACAAGCCCGTCACCACGAGCGCGCTGCTGTACGGCACGCGCAAGCGCCGCGCGACGAGCGCGACGAGGGTCGCCGTGGCGAGCAGCTCGAGAAGGATCAGGAGCTGGGGAAACACGGCGCGGCCGACTTAGCTGCGACGCTGCAGCGGCTTGGGCGTCACGCAGGTGCCGCTGGCGCGTGCGACGAGAACAGGCTCGTCGAGCACCTCGGCGGCCGAGGCCGCGAGGCCTTCGCGCCGGCAGAGCTGGATCACCTTGTGCGCCTCGAAGCGCATTTTGCGCGAGGTGTTGCCCACCGAGACGATCTCGCCGCGCGCCTCGACGTAGTCGCCCGCGAACAAGGGCGCCTTGAACTCGACGCTGTCGTAGGCCACGAACAGCCCCTCGTCGCCGTCGAGGCGGATCAGCAGCTCGGTGGCGATGTCGCCGAAGAACTCCATGACCTTCGCGCCCGCGACCAAGCCGCCCGCGTAATGGGCGTCATGCTCGCCGAGGCGAACGCGCAAAAAGGACGTGATGGGGGTCTCGGGCATGGGAACTCCTTGGATGGGGCGAGGTCGTGCTCGCGAGGCGTCGAAGCGTCCCGCTATACTATCATGGGCCGACCGAGGTATCTGATGCGCATGCTCCTTCTCAGCAACGGCCACGGCGAGGACGTCATCGGCGTCGCCGTGGGCCGCGCGCTGCGTGCTCGCGGCGCGGAGGTGACGGCGTTGCCCATCGTCGGCCTGGGTGACGCCTACGCGAAGGCCGATATTCCACGTCTCGGGCCGGCCCAAGCGATGCCGTCGGGCGGCTTCGTGTGGGGACGGCCGCGTGCGCTCGCGCGCGATCTGGGCGCCGGTCTCCTCGCGCTCAGCTGGGCCCAGTGGCGCGCGATCGCCGAGGCCCGCGCCCGCTTCGACCACGTGCTCGCCATCGGCGACATCGTGCCCTTGGCCTTC
>DATNPP010000408.1:0-1777 GCA_036703175.1 Oscillatoriaceae cyanobacterium | reverse complement strand
CACCATGATCGGTTTTGCGTCGCGTTTCGTGGGTCTGTGGTTCGTGGCCGGGGCGCTGGTCGCCGTGGTCGTAGACGCAGCCAAAACACTGGCCCTCTCCCAGCTAACGGTTACCCCGCTGGGGGCGGCCCTGTTCGCCATCGCCCCGTCGGCGCTCGTCGGCGCACAGAGTTTCGTCCAGCAGCACGTCGAGCCGGCGGTCGGGGGCTGGGTTTGGGATCCCCTCATCCAGTGGCTGCTCTTGCTGCCGGCCTGGGGCGTACTTGGTTTCCTCGGTTTCCTGCTGACCTGGCTCGGACGCAGGCGCCGCGTCAGGCTCGCCTATGCGTGACCCTAACAAGAAGAAGAACAAATCGCCGGCCCGTGGCCGGCAGAAGGAGCAAGCATCATGAGCATCTTCGATCTCGCCTTTGGCACCAAGGACCAGATGCCGACCGCGGAGACGGCCTTGCGCGGCCGCCCCGAGGCGATCCCGACGGCCGAGACGCACTTCGTCAATCATCGCCCTTTGAAAGGCCCCTACCCCGATGGAATCGAGACGGCGCTTTTTGGCCTTGGCTGCTTCTGGGGAGCGGAGAAGGCGTTCTGGAAGATGCCCGGGGTCTATGTGACGGCGGTGGGCTACGCCGGCGGCTACACGCCGAACCCGACCTACCGCGAAGTGTGTACCGGCCGCACCGGCCATAACGAGGTGGTTCTGGTCGCTTTCGACCCGAAGCAGGTGAGCTATGCGGCGCTGGTAAAGGCGTTCTTCGAGGCGCACGATCCCACTCAGGGCATGCGCCAGGGCAATGACATCGGAACGCAATATCGCTCAGGCATTTATGTAGCGAACGCCGAGCAGCGTGCGACGGCCGAGCAGATCAAGGCGTCGTACGAGAGGGCGCTGAAGGCCAAAGGCTATGGCGCCATCACCACCGAGATCGTCGAGCGGCCAGCCTTCTACTTCGCCGAGGACTACCACCAACAGTACCTCGCCAAGAATCCCGCGGGCTACTGCGGGTTGGGCGGGACCGGCGTCGCTTGTCAGGTCGGAACCGGCGTCACGGCCCACTAGCGGCGCGATCCCGGACGAAGACGGCATGGTGCATCGCGTCGGCAAGCACGAAGACGCCGCCAAAGCTCTGGTGCGGCTTGCACGACGCGATCTGGAGGCGGCGGTGCGCGAGTTTCGCGACGCCGCTTCGCGTGAGGAGAGCGTCCACAGGGTGCGGCAGCGCCTGAAACGGGTGCGCACCATTCTCAAGGTGCTGGAGCCCGCCTTCGGCGATCGTGCCGTATTGCTGCGCCGAAACCTCGGTGAAACGGCGCGCCTTCTTGCGACGACACGCGATGCCGACGTCGTCGCGGCAAGCGCGCGTTCGCTTGCCGCAACTGCTGGCGATGCCCAGCACCTTGGCCTCGACCGCGTGGTCAGTGCGCTCGACGCCGAAGCCGCGGCCGCCCACCGCGAAAGGACACCGGTAGGAGAGGTCAACCGCCGTCTTGCCGCGGCCGCAGCCACGGTGTCGGGATTCGATACGAGCTTCGACGGCGACGAACTGATCGAAGAGGCCGTGCGTCGCGCTTACGCACGCGGGCGCAAGGCCATGAAGCGCGCCCGCCAGACACTGGCCACGCCCGATCTTCACGAGTGGCGTAAGTCCGTAAAACACCTCTGGTTCGTGCTTCGCCTGGCGCGCAAACGCCTGCCCAACCGCGCGAGCAGAGTCGCGCCCGAACTCGAGCGCCTGGGCGAGGTGCTGGGTGCCGACAACGACCAGGCGCTACTGGCCGA
>DATNPP010000290.1:0-2295 GCA_036703175.1 Oscillatoriaceae cyanobacterium | reverse complement strand
TCCTTCTTGCCCTCGGCCGTCATGGCGGGCAGCCGCACCGTAAACGTCGAGCCCAGGCCATCCTGGCTTCTGACCGAGATGCGGCCGCCATGGCGCTCCACCAGGCTCTTCGTGATGAAGAGGCCCAGTCCCGAGCCGGTGCTCTGCTGCTCGTTCACGCGGAAGAAACGGCCGAACAAGCGCGGCAGCGCGCCGTCCGGAATGCCGATGCCCTGATCGGTCACGCTGAACTCCCACTCGGATTTGATCTTGACCGCCTTGATCGCGACCAATCCGCCGGCCGGCGAGTACTTCACGGCGTTGCCGATCAGATTGACGAGGATCTGCACGATGCGATCGCGATCGGCGACCATGGTGCCCGACGGCGGCGAGACCTCGACCTGGAACTCATGCGTCTCTTGATGTCGCAGCCGGAACGGGCTCACGGCCTGCTCCACCAGCTTGGAAACGCTGAACTTCTCGAGGTGCAGGCTCAGCAAGCCGGATTGAATCTTGCTCAGATCGAGCAGATCCGTGATCATGCGCCCGAGCCGGCGCCCTTCGTCCATGATCAGGTCGAAGATCGGCACCTGCTCCTTGCGCGGCAGCTCGTGATTGCGCAGCAGCTCGATGAAGCCGCTGATCGTCGTGAGCGGCGTCTTGAGCTCGTGGCTGACCGTCGCGATGAAGTCGTCCTTGAGGCGCTCGAGCTGGGACTCGACCGTCGCGTCGCGCAAATTGAGCACGCCGCCCGTGACGCGGCCGTCTTCCTCGACCGTCGCCATGCCCACCGTCACGGGCAACTCGTGGCCGTCGGGCAGCAGCAAAAAGGCCGGGCAGCCCGTGATGACGTAGGGCTGGCCGACGATCAGCGCGTCGAGAAAGGCGTCGAGCACGTGCTCCGAGTCGATCGTGGCGTTCGGGCGCGGCGCGATCAGCTGCGGCCAGCGGTGGCCGTAGAGTTCGTAGGCCGGAATCTGGCTGAGGCGCTTGAAGGCCTCGTTGAAGTGGCTCACGTAGCCGCGGCGATCGACGACGACAAGCCCGTCGACCATCGAGGCGTGCACGGCTTCGAGCTCGGCGCGGCGCGCGCTCGTGCGGCGCGCGACTTCGAGCGCGTCGATCTGCGTCGCCATCGGCAAACACAACAGGTTCAGCAGATCGCGATCGGCGATGTCGAAAGGCGCTTGCTCGGGATCGCGAATCAGAAAGATGCCGCCGATGTGATGATCGCCCACCTGCAGCGGCGCGCCGATCACCGCGCCGTCGTAACCGCCTTCGCCCGGCTTCACGAGCGTCGCGCGATGGTACTTGAAGACCTCCGCGTAGGTGATCTCCATGAACTCGGGCGGCAGCGCCTCTTCCTCCCAGATCTCGCCGAACTGGGCGGCCAAGCGCAGCGTGGTGGTGTCCTCGGCCTTGAGCAGCATGCCGCCGGTCGCGCCGAAGTGCGCGGCGAGCGTCGCCACGGCCTGACGGAAGCCCTCGCTGCCCTCGCCGGGACGGCGGAGCGCCTGCGCGAGGGATTCGAGCAGAGAATGCAGTTGGGCGCTGGTGAGGGGCATGACGTTCCAGAGCCCGCGACGGGCTAAAGCAGACTGAGCACCAGAAGCGCCGCCGAAGAGACGCCCAGGCCGAGGGTGGTCCAGATGGTGCCGACCATCTGTCCGCGCGTCGCCTGCGCCCGTTGGTAGGCTTGCCACTGGCGGACGCCGCGGTAGGCCATCACCAAGGTGGCGGCCAGATCAAACCAGAAGAGGTCTCGAATCAGCTGCATGCGTCCTCCGAGGGCATTGTACCCGACCTCCAAATCCCGGTAACACTTGGTGAAGCCGGCCCCGCAGAGCGGCCAAGAGTGCTATAATGGCGCGACACAGCCCGAGCGATGGAGGAATGCCATGCGCGTCATTCTCAGCAAAGACGTCAAAGACCTCGGCAAGAGCGGCGCGCTCGTCGAGGTTTCCGAGGGCTACGCCCGCAACTTCCTGTTTCCGCGCCAGCTCGCCGCCGAGGCGACCCCGGCGGCCATGAAGGCCTACGAGGAGCGCAAGAAGTCCGAGCAGCGCAAGGAAGAGCGCTTGCTGCAGCAGGCCCAGGAGCTCGCCAAGGCGCTCGAGGAAGCCAAGGTGGTGCTGCACGCCAAGGCCGGCGAGGGCGGCAAGCTCTACGGCACGATCACGACCAAGGAGATCGCCCAGGCGATCGACAAGCAGACGCAGCACCCGGTCGACAAGCGCAAGATCGAGCTCGCCGAGCCGATTCGCGCGCTGGGCACCTACCAGATCGACGTGAAGCTGCATCCCCAGGTACACGCGA
>DATNPP010000286.1:0-3652 GCA_036703175.1 Oscillatoriaceae cyanobacterium | reverse complement strand
CCTGCAGGTTCACCGAGTGTTCCTGATCCATCGCGAGCAAGCGACGCGTGATCCCGGCGAGCGTCATGTCTTCCCGGGTCAGCGGTTGCTGTGCCGCGCTGGCGTTTTGTTGCAACGGATACACGGTGGTCGGCAGGGAGGAAGGAAGCGAGTTCACTTGCATGGCTGGTCTCTCATCAAGGGGAACATGCACTCTATCGGCGACGCATCAACGGCACTTTAGTGTGTCCGAGCGCACATTTGGGGGATTTGATGGACGGGCAACCTCTCGGCAACGATCCTTTAACCCCGGCGCGATATGCTGGGAATACTGGAGCGCCGTGTGATTCGCGTCTACTACTTTCCGCCCGACCTCGACGAGCCCGACGCCGCGCCATCGGCCACGCTCGCGCTCGCCGAGCGCGCGCAATTCTCGCGCGGGCGCCCCTCGCGGCTGCGGTTCGAAAGCGTGGGCCAGGTCGGATTGGTTCAGCGCAACGCGCGCGACGCCGACGCCCTCGCCGAGGCCTGGCGCGGCCTGGCCGAGGCGGTTCCGACGCTGCGCTCCGCGATCGCCGCCTGGTGGGGCGCGACGACCCTGGGCCCCGACGGACGCCCGGATCTTCGGGCGATCGTGCGGGCCCGCGCGGCGATCACGGCCTGGCAGTCTCCCCGCCGACCGCGTGAGGCCCAGCGGATCGAGGCGCGTCTGGGCGCGCTGTGGCGGCGCAATCAGTCCGAGGCACGCGAAGCGCCTCCGCGAACCGCGGGCTTCGGATCGGCGGCGCGCCTCGCGCACGAAGCCGCTCGACTGTGGGAAGCCGGCGAGGCGCCGCGGGCGATCATGCGCATGCGCGCGGCCGTGCGGCAAGCGCCGCGCGAGGCGAGCCGCTGGCGCCAGCTCGCCTGGCTGTTGGCCGAAGAGGCGTATTTCGACGCCGCGGCCACCGCGCTCGATCAAGCGCTCGGCCTGGCGCCGCAGTCCGTGAGTTTGCATGAGGCCCGCGGGCTGCTCGCGCTGCAACGCGGGGCGGCGGCCGAGGCGCTCGACGATTTCACGACGGCCGCGCGGCTCGCGCCGGCGCACAGCGACGTGCATGCCCTGATCGGCGCGGCGCTGGTCGAAGCGGGCCGATACGCCGAGTCTCAGGGCGCGTTGCGGCAGGCGCTGGCGCTCGATGCCCGCAGCGTGGTCGCGCGCTACTACCTGGTCCAATCGGCGCTCGCGCAGAGCGACGTCATCAGCGCCCGGCACCACCTCGGCGTGCTTCACGAGCTGGCCCCCGAGCTTGATCTGAGCCGTTTCGTGCAGCTCGACCCCTCGGCGATCGCCGCCCAGGGCGCCGCGCCGAGCTGGAAGCTGCCTTCGCGCTAGGCCGCGGGCGCCGCCCGCCGGCCGGCCAGATGGCGCGCGAGCCGCAACCAGTCGAAGCCCAGCAGGCTGAGCATGGCCGGGTAGATCAGCGCGCCGACGAGCGTGCCGCCGGCCAACACGCCCCAGGCCGGCAAGCCGAGCGGCATGGCGATCATGATCCAGCCGCCCAGCGCGAGCGCCAGGGCGAGCGTGGCGAGAAACGGCGCGCGCAAACCTTCGAGGAACGCCCCCGCGCGCAGGCCGATCAGCTTCAGCGCCACGACCTGCTGCACCGGCGCGCCGACCAGCGTGGAAGCGGCGACGGCGATGGCGACGCCGAGAATGCCGCTTCGCACGCCCAAGCCGACCGACAAGGCGAGGACGGCCAGGCCCGCGAGGTTGAGCTTGAGCTCGAGATCCGGACGCCCACGGCTCATGAAGACCGTGCCGATCGAGCAGACCAGCGCCTTGAGCAGCCCCGCCAGGCAGAGCACCTGCGTCGGGCCGACCGCGGCCGTCCAGCCGGCGCCGAACACCAGCGGAATCAGTTGCGGCGCGAGCAGCGCGAGGCCCGTCAGCAAGGGAAACGTCGCCAGCGCGAGCGTGGCGACGAGCTTGGCGTAGGCCGCGCGAAACGCGGGCTGATCCTCCTGCAAGCGCGCGAAGGCCGGGTAGGCCACGCGCAGCGTCACGTGCGAGATCTTGAGCATCGGCCAGGTGACCAGCTTGTAGGCGAGCGAATAGGCGCCGAGGGCGCCAGGGCCGAGCACGCGGCCGATCATCAAGTAATCCACGTTCGCGCTGGCGTAGGAGAGCAGCCGGCTTCCGAGCACGCTCGCGCCGAAGCCGAAGAGCGCGGCGAGCTCGCCGCGCCCGAAGCGCCAGCCCGGGCGCCAGCGGCAGGCGGCGTAGAGGACGATCGCCTGCACGGCATAGCCGGCCAGCGTGCCGACGACCAGGCTCCAGGCGCCGGCGCCTCGCAGCGCGAGGGCGATCGCGAAAAGGGCGTTGGCGATCGCCGCGAGCGCGTCGGCGAGCCCGAGCGCCTTGAAGCGCAGCGCCCGTTCGAGCAATGCCTTGGGCACCACGGCCAATCCGACCACCGGAAAGCTCGCGCCCAACGCGGCGAGAATCGGCGCGACGGCGGCGTTGTGAAAGAAGCCCGCGAGGGCGCTCGCGCTCGCGACGAGGCCCGCCCAGAGCGCGAGGCCGACGGCCACGTTGCTCCAGAAGCCCGCGTTGAGATGGCCGGGCCGCAGATCCGGCCGCTGGATCAGCGCCGCGCCGAGCCCCAGCTCGTTGAGCATGGACAGCAATCCCACGGCCAGGGTCGCCGTCGCCACGGTGCCGAAGTCGCTCGGGGAGAGCAGCCGCGCCAGCCACACGAAGCTGACGTATTGCATCCCCTGAGCGCAGAGCTGCGACAGGGCGGACCAGCGCACGCCGCTGAGCGACGCCTGGAACAAGTTGGCCACCGAGCCCTCCTCGATCGCCGGCCATGCCGGCGACCACCGCCATCCTCTCCGAGCCTAGCAGCTCGGTCGGCGCGGCGGATTGTGCGAAGGGCCGATCTTTCTACGCGCTGACGCGCCCCCACTGGGTGGTCGGCAGCGAGACGTAGAAGGTCGTGCCGACCGATTCGTGGCTGGAGAAGCCGAACAGACCGCCCGCGCGGGTGATCACCTGGCGCACGTTCGCGAGCCCGAGGCCGTTGCCTTCCTGGGCCTGCTGGCCGCGATAGCCGAGCTCGCCGATGTGCGGCTGATCCGCGGGCGGAATGCCGGGGCCCGTGTCCGAGATGTAGATCGTGACCCAGTTGTCCGAGACGTCCGCCCACAAGCGCACCTCGCCCTCATCGGGCGTGTACTTGATCGCGTTGTCCAGCAGATTGCCCAGCGCCTGCTCGAGCTGGACCACCGAGAGGTAGACCTGAATCGGCTCCGGCCGCGACACGACGAGCCGCTGGCGCTTCGCGCGCGCGGCGGGGCCGAAGCGGCTCTCCAGGCTGACGAACACGGACGGCAGCGACGTGCGGTGCTCCTGCGGGCGCTCGCCCGGCTGAATCCAGTTGAGCTTCTCCTTGAGGAAGTTCGAGATAAAGGTGATCTGGTTGTTGAGCGTGCTCAAGCTCGCCTGCAGCTGGGGGTTGTCGCCGATCTCATACTCCATGTCCTCGACGACCAGGCTCATGGCCTGCGTGGCGTTGCGCAGATCGTGGACGACCTGTCGCAGCAGCACCTCGCGCTCCTGCGCGGCTGCTTGCGAGCGGATGATCTGAATGCGCGCCTTGGCTTCTTGATCCACGAGGTGCTGATTGGC
>DATNPP010000281.1:0-3705 GCA_036703175.1 Oscillatoriaceae cyanobacterium | reverse complement strand
TTGCGGGGAATTTCCGCCGAATTGCCGTCGGCCGAAGAGTACGTCATGGTCCACCACCCGGCCTTTCGCGCGGGCAAGAAGCCGTACGCGATCGCTGGCAGCGACGCCGGCGCGCCGACGCTCTCGATCAAGGTGGATCTGATGGATCAGCCGCTGTATCTGCGCGATTCGCGCTTCTCGATCACGCACTATATCGGCCATCATGGCTGGATCACGATGCGCCTGGCCGACGGATTGGACGCCGAGGAAATCGGCCGGCTGGTCGTCGCGAGCTACCGGCGCGTGGCCGGCAAGAAGATGCTCAAAGCGCTCGACGCGCGCTCTGGCTAAGCGCGCGGGCACGGGGTATCATAAAGACGGCCGCGCCGCGGCCTGGAGATACCCATGAGTCGAGTTTCCGCGGTGCGCCGTCTGCAATTCTGCGCCGGCCACCGGGTCCACCGGCACGAATCGAAGTGCCGCCATCTGCACGGCCACAACTACGTGGCCTTTTTCCACGCCGAGGCCGAGGCCCTCGATGCGCTGGGCCGCGTGATCGACTTCGGCGTGCTCAAAGAACGCTTGATGCCGTGGCTCGAGCGCCACTGGGACCACGGCATGCTCGTGTGGGAGCAGGACGTCGAGGCGATCGCCGCGCTGAACGCCATGCCGGATCAAAAGCTCTACTTGATGGGCACGAACCCCACCGCCGAGAACATGGCGCTCTATTTGCTCCACGAGGTCGCCCCGCAAGCGCTCGCCGGCACGGGCGTGCGCGTCGTGAGAGTGGTGCTCTGGGAGACCGAGAACTGCTACGCCGAGGCCAGCCTGGACGCGCACGCGCCGATCGCGCACGTCGTCCAAGCGGAGGGAGCCCTTGAGCACCGTTAGAACGGCCACGTACCTGGTCATCGAGACCTTCACGAGCATCCAGGGCGAAGGCGAGCGCATCGGCAGGCCCTCGACGTTCGTGCGGCTGGCGCATTGCAATCTGACGTGCGCCTGGTGCGACACGACCTACGCCTGGAAAAAGGGCGAGATGGCCGAGCCCGAGCGGTTGTCGCCCGAGGCGATCGCGGAACGCGTCGCGGCGCCGGACGTGGTGCTCACGGGCGGCGAACCGCTGTTGCACGACCTGGGGCCGTTGCTCGGAGAGATCGCTGGGCGCTTCGTGACCGTCGAGACCAACGCGACGCTCTACAAGCCGGACGCCCGCGTCGGCCTCTGGAGTTTGAGCCCCAAGCTGGGCAGCTCGGGCCAGACGCCCGAGCCGGCCGTCATCGCGCGCTACCTGGCGGAGTGCCCCGAGCGCGTGCAGCTCAAGTTCGTGGTGGGTGACGCCGCCGACCTGCGCGCCGTCGAGGAACTGCTGCAAACGCTGCCGGACACCGCCAAGCGCGTGCCGGTGATTCTGCAACCGGTCGGCTATCCCGGAACCAGCCGCGACGACTACTGCGAGGGCATGCGCGCCTTTTTGGAGGACACCCTGCTCGCGTCGCCATTTTGGCGCGACTACCAGTGGCGCTATTTGCCCCAATTCCACAAGTTGCTGTGGCAAGACCGGAGAGGCATATGACCAAGGCGATCGTGTTGTTGAGCGGCGGGCTGGATTCGACCACCTGCGCCTACGCGGCCAGAGCGGCGGGACACGACGTGTACGCGCTGTCGTTCGACTACGGCCAGCGTTTGCGCCGCGAGCTGGATTCGGCACGCGCGGTCGCCAAGGCCGTGGGCGCCGTCGAGCACATCGTCATGAGCTTCGATTTGACCCGCTGGGGCGGCTCGGCCCTGACGGACGCGGCGATCGCCGTTCCCACGGGCCGTGACGTGGCCGAGATGGAGACCTCGATTCCGGTCACCTACGTGCCCGGCCGTAACACGCTCTTTCTCTCCTTCGGCCTGTCCTACGCCGAGGCGGTGGGCGCCGAAGCGATCTACATCGGCGTGAACGCCTACGACTATTCGGGCTACCCGGATTGCCGCCCCGAGTTCATTCGGGCGTTTCAAGAAGTCGCCCGGCTCGGCACGAAGGCGGGCGTCGAGGGCCATCCCGTGCGCGTCGAGACCCCGTTGCTGCAGCTCACCAAGGCGGGCATCATTGGGCTCGGCCAAAAGCTCGGCGCAGATTACAGCCTGACCTGGAGCTGTTATCAGGGCGGCGAGGCGCCTTGCGGCACCTGCGACTCGTGCTTGCTTCGCGCCAAGGGATTCGCCGAGGCGGGAGCCGTCGATCCGCTGCTCGCGCGCTGCTAGGCAAGCGCCCGTCAAGCTGGGCCCGTGTGCTGCATGCACGGCGAAGGGCGCTCGGTTGTAGGGCGCACCGGGAACCTGCGCTACACTGGCGAGTCGAAAACGCAGCCGGTGAGGATGGGCCATGCGAAGTTGCCGTTTGCTGATTGGCATCGCCTTGCTGGCGGGCGCCTGCACGGCTCGTCCATTCGGACGGTCGGCCGCCGTCGTCGATCCGGCATGGCAATCGTCAGGTATGCCGGCGCTCGTCGAGCAAGTAAGCTCGCCGAGGCCCAGCACATCGCCTGTCCCTTTCGCCCCGCGCGGCAGCGCGATTCCGCTGGCGCCTTCGGCTGCCAAGCGACCGCTCCCGGCCGGATTGCTCGCGCAGCTGATCGGCGTGCCGCCAGGAACGATCGCCGCGCTCATCGGTGAAAGCGGGCAGGAGAGCTATGACCATCTCGAACAAGAAGCGCCGGCCGCGCTCGCGCGCATGCAGAAATTGGCGGGCGGCAAGGACCGCCTCATCGCCTACCTCGACGCCCGCGACACCCTCATGGCGCTCGTCGACGTGACGAGCGCCGGCCCCGGCGGTTCGGACGTCGTAGTCTACGATCGCGGCGCGAACACGATCCAGATTCCCGCGGGCCTCAACACGCCCGCCGACGAAATCGCCGCCTTTCCGGCCGTGTTCGACCACTTCATGTACTACGTCACCAATCAGCAGGGCATGGCCCAGCTGTGGCGCTACGATCTGCTCGCACAGACGGCGAATCCGCTGCCGGTCGTCAACGACGGCAATCCGATCGTCTTTCCCAGCGCGGGCCTGGCCAAGCGCCTCGTGGCCTACCAGGAGCTCACGCCCGCGGGCCCACGGTTGCGGATCTACGACGCGTACGCGGACACCCGGCTGATTCCAGCGGCGATGCAAAACGAGCCCTGTCAGATCCCGCGCATCGACGTTTTCGAGCAGCAGGTCATCTACGGCACGACCACGCCGCACGGCCGACAAGTGCTGCGCGTCTATCACCTGGATACCGGCGCGATCGAGACGCCGCCCTTTCTGAACGCGGCCGGCAACGCCGCGCAAGCCTGTTTCTCGTTCGACAGCCAGCAGGTCGTCTTCGTTTCCGATCGAGACGGCAATCCGGATCTGTACCTCGCCGATTTGCGGACGGGCTTCACCGAGTGCCTGGCGCTGGCGAATTCGCCCGCGATCGAGAGCTTCCCGCGCTTCATCGGGGCGGACGAGATTGTCTTCATCTCCACTCGCACGGGGCAAGCCGCGTATTACACCTACCGGCTCGACACGCACGCCCTCGAGCCGCTGCCCGTCACGAATTGGCTGCCGCCGCCGCGCAGCGTGTCGCCCTCGACGCTCGCCGAGTAAGCGCCTTTAACGGCCGAGGGCCGCTTTGCGCTGACGGCTCCACCACCACCACTGGCGCTGCTCGTCCGGCAGATGCGGATCGCGGGCCTGGGCGATCGCACACGCGT
>DATNPP010000274.1:0-2159 GCA_036703175.1 Oscillatoriaceae cyanobacterium | reverse complement strand
CGCGCCGTCTCGGGCAGATAGCTGCGATGGAACTCGGCGAAGCCGTAGGGGCCCATGTCCGGAATGTGGACGTAGCCGAGCTTGCCGTTCGAGGCGGCGTGCACGCGCCGGCGGTTGGCCTCGACCCAGGCGCGGTAGCGCAAATGGAACTCGTCCGGCAGCGTCTTGACGCGCACCTGGCGCGGGCCCTCGCCGTTGCGCGGCGCGAAGGTCAGCTGCACCTCTTGATCCGCCTGATGCACCAGCGCCTGGTTGGGCGCGAAGGTCGCCGAGAGCGGCAAGCCGTTGACGGCGATCAACACGTCGCCCTCGCGCACGTTCGCGCCGGGGCGCGAGAGCGGCGAGTGCTGGTCCTCGAGGCCCGGATCGCCCTTCGGAATGGCCGTCACGCGATAGCCGCCGCGTGAGGCGTCCCAGACGAAATCCGCGCCCAGGTGGCCTTGCAGATAGCGCGGCGCGGGCCGGTAGTCGCCGCCGAGCTCGTAGGCGTGCGACGTGCCGAGTTCGCCCTGCATCTCCCAGAGCAGATCCGAGAACTCCGCGCGGGTGCTCACGCGGTCGACGAGCGGCAGGTACAGATCGTGCACGCGCTGCCAGTTCACGGCGGACATGTCGGCCGTCCAGAACTGGTCGCGCTGCAGACGCCAGGCCTCGCGAAACATTTGACGCCACTCCTCGCGCGGCTCGATCGACACGCGCACGCGGCAAAGATCCAGCCAGCCGGACTCGCGCCCCGGCTCTTGCGGCGCTTCCGGCTTCGGCTTCTCGCCCGCCGGCAGCACGCGGTAGCGATCGCCCACCTGCACCAGCATGTGCTGATGCTTGGCGGCGACCTCGAAGCTGGTCATCGCGTCGACGAGCACCTCGGCCTTTTGCGTCTGGAAGTCGTAGACCTCGAGCTTGCTCTTGGCCTCGGCCGCCGGCGACAAAGAGTCGTCGCCGAGCGCACCTTCCGGCTCCGACGAGCTGAAGAGCACCTTGCCCTCGAGGCCGGCGACCTGCTCGTAGCGGCCCTCGGGCACCGGGAAGGGCGCCACGCGCGAAGCGATGCCCTCGAAGTCGATCACGATCGGCTTGGGCGCCGTCTCTTCGGCCTTTTCCTCGGGCTTCTCTTCTTTCTTCTCGGGGCCGACGCGCGGCAGAAAAGGCGAGTCCACGTCGGCGCGCAGCGTCACCAGGCACGGGCGCGAGCCGAGCGGGAAGCCCAGCTCGAAGTGCATGGCGTCGTAAACCGGGTCGTAGTAGCGATACGAGACGAAGTACAGGTAGTCGCCCTTGGGATCGAACGCCGGCTCGGCGTCGCGCAGCACGGGCTCCGTCACCGGATGCGTTCTGCCCGTCTCGACCTCGACGAGCTGAATGCGGCTCGTCTTGGGGCTATTGGGGAAGCCGTAGGCGATCCAGGCGCCGTCCGGGCTCCAGGCCACTCCGGCCACGTGGCTGTAGTCGCTCTTGTCCAGCACGCGCAGCTGGCGCGTCTTGAGATCCACCAGCAGCAGTTCGTAGCGGTGGTTGGCGATCGCCACGCGGTCCGCCGTGGGCGACACCGCGAGCTGGACCACGCGGCCGAGATCGAGCGGACCGAGGTTCTCGCCAGGCTGGGATCCGTTGGCCGGAAAGACCACCAGCGTTTCTTCGCCGAGCTCGTCGGTCACGGCGACGACGCGCTCGCCGTCCGGCAGCCAGGCGGGATGGCGGTAGCGCACGCCGTGCGGCACGCCGAGTTGGACCACGGGGCCCGCGAAGTCGCCCATCGCGTAGGCCTTGCCGCGGGTCGTCAGCGCGAGCGCGTGCCCGTCGGGATGCAGCGCCGTGCCGTCGAGAAAGCGCGACGCGTCCACGAACTTGCGCGCGAGCTGCGGCGCGGGGCTGTGCCAGTCGATCGGCACGCGGCGCGATTGTTCGGTCGTGGGGTCGAAGAGGTACAGATCGGCGCCGGCCTGATAGACGATGCGCTTGCCGTCCGTGCTGGCCTGGCGCGCGTAGTAGGTCTCGTGATCCGTGTGGCGGCGCAGATCGCTGCCGTCCGGGCGCACCGAGTAGAGGTTGCCGAAGCCCTCGAGGTCCGACAGGAAGTAGACGCGATCGCCGATCCACATGGGCGTCGTGGGATTGCCGTTCTGCGGAATCAAGCGATTGAACGCGCCGCGCCCGTCGGG
>DATNPP010000404.1:0-2173 GCA_036703175.1 Oscillatoriaceae cyanobacterium | reverse complement strand
CGGGGCTCCAAACATCCCTCCCCCTCACCAGGGGGAGGGGGCGCGCGTTAGAACGTCAGGTAGAATCCCGGCCAGTCGCTCGAGCCCAACTTCTGGGCCAACCCGAACCGCAACGTCAGGTTCTGCCCGCCCACCAACGTGCGCAAGCGGAACTCGAGGCCGGCGCTCGCCGAAGGGTTGGGTTGCTGCCCGGCCGTCCAGGCCGAGCCGACGTCCGTGAAGCCAGCCACGTAGAGGCGGTCGAGGTACAGCGGACCGAAGGCCTTGTCGATGTGCTGGAAAATGGGCGCCGTGTACTCCAGGCCCGTGGTCGCGAGGCGATTGCCCGTAAGAGCGCCCACCGCGTAGCCGCGCAGCATGTAGACCGGGTCGGACTCCGTCGCGCCGCCCAACAAGAAGGGCATCACGGCGTCGCCGTTGATCCACCCGAGGTCGAAGCGCCAGGTCAGATTGTGGCGCAGCTCAGGGTTGATCGCGAAGTAGCGCTCGCCCGAGAGGTTGTACTGCGCGAAGTTGAAGGCGCTGCCCAGATTGTGATCCGACATGGTCGCCCCCAGCGACAGGCGGTAGCCGTTCGTCGGGTTGATGTCCCCGTCGATCGTGTTCGCCACGTGCTGCTCGCTGTAGCCGAGCGAGATCGTGTTCAGCTCGCCCTCTTTCAGCTGCGCCGGATCGCCCGTGAGCGGATCGACGAGCGTGCTGAGCGTGCCGAAGTTCACCCCGCCCGTCAGCGCGCGGCCGGCGCCCAGGGGCGTCTGGATGTCGAAGGCCGCGCCGCGGCGGCGCTGGAAGTAGAGGTTGTTGTAGACGCCGTCCGTGCTCATTGCGCTGTCCGGCGCGAGGGCGATCTGCGGCTGGTCGTACAGGCTCACCATCCAGGTCGCGAGCGACATGCGGTTGATGTACTGCAGCAGGTAGGCGAAACGCTGGCTCAGCAGGCCGAAACGCACGTCGAAGGCCAGCTGGTTCATGTCCAGAATGTCGCTGTAGGTGCCCATCAAGCCGACCTGCTCGCCCTTCTCGTCCTGTGTGATCTCGGGCATCAAGAAGTCGTTCGTGAGCGTCGGCTTGTAAGGCTCGGCGCCTTTGATGGCGCCGTTGCTCATCGGCAGGTGCTTGTCGCTCGAGCCCAGAAAGCTCTCACCGGGCGCGCCGACCAGCGCCGGCGCCGCCTGGTAGGCGTTGGCATCGGCGGCGTTCTCGACCATCGCCGTGAGCGGCTTGGCGTTGAGCGGTGGACGCGCGGGACGCGTCGGCGCGGCGGCCGCCATGGGGACGCCCTGGCCGAGCGGCATGCGGTAGATCATCGAGCCCTCGGCGCGGTAGCTCGTGAAGTAGATTTCCTTGCCGTCCGGCGAGATCGACGGGTACTCGGCGCCGCGGTAGGTGTCCGTCAGCTTCTCGCGCACGCCCGTCGCCACGTCGATGCGGTAGAGGTTGCTCATGCCGCCGCGATCCGAGCTGTAGATGATCGCATGGCCGTCGGGCGTCCAGACGGGGTTCGCGTCCTCGATGCGCGGATGCGTGCCCGTGATCGAGCCCAGCTTGCCCGTGTCCGGATCGACGAGCGACAGCGCGCCCATCTGGCCCGGCTGGTAGGTCACGACGGCGAGGCGCTGGCCGTCCGGCGACCAGGCCGGCTCGCGGAACTGCTGCACGCCCTGGCCGTCGAGCAGAGTCGTGATCTTCTTCGTGTGCGTGTCGACCAGCTTCAGCGTGTTGTGGCCGTCCTGAATCGAGACGAAGACCACTTGCGTGCTGTCCGGACGCCAGGCCATCTGGTTGGTGCTCTCGCCCTCGGTCAGCCGCGTGTTCTGCTGCGTCGCGAGGTCGTAGAGGTACAGGTCGTAGCTCGGATTGCCGTTGGCGTCCGGCACGACGCGCGAGTAGAGGATCTGCTTGCTGTCCGGCGACCAGTGGATGTTCGTGACCACGCCCTTGCCGACCGGCAGCATGTGGGCGTTGCGGCCGTCCGGATCGGCGAGGTACAGGCTCAAAAAGCCCATCACCTGGCCGCGCAGGTACAGGAATCCGTCCTGATAGCGGCTCGTGAGGTACGCGAGATGCTTGCCGTCCGGGCTCAAGCGCGGCTCGACGTTCACCTCGCCCTGGTACGAATCCACCAGCTTGGTCGCGCCCGGCACGGTCTTCTCCATGCCCTTGATTTGCTTGG
>DATNPP010000241.1:0-2379 GCA_036703175.1 Oscillatoriaceae cyanobacterium | reverse complement strand
AACAAGCCCGTGACGCGCGTGCAGAAGATTCAGCAGGTGAAGGACCTGACGCAGGTCTTCTCGCTTTCCAAGAACACCGGCCTCAGCACGGCCACCTCCAGCTTCGAGGATCTCGCCCAGGCGCTGTCGAGCGCCTTTTCGGGGCTGGCGCCGCTGGCGAGCCTCGGCGGAACCATGCATGTCCAGAGCCTCGACGAAGCGCTCGACACGCTTCGCAGCGCGGGTCTCGACGGCCCCTACCATGTCGCGGGCGTCACGACGCAAGGCGCGACGCAAATCACCTACGACGATTCCGGGCAGGTCACCTCGGTGGTCGGCCCCAACGCCGAGCTGGACATCAGCGTCGCGTCCGACGGCGACACGCGGACGCTCACGGCCACGATCGTCCGCAGCCCGGACGGCACGACGGGCGCGTTCACGCTCTCCGTCACCGGCAACTGGCACGCCAAGCCCACGCTCTACCGGCCGCTGCAGGAATCGGACGCGTCGAGCACGGCCGAGGCCACCGCCACGCCGACGCCCGACGCCACCGACAATCCGACGCCGACGCCGACGCTGGACATTCGACCGACGCCGACGCCGGATGGGACGGAGAGTTGGCCGCCACCGCAGCCGAGCCCCACGCCGGCACCGTACCACTGGTTCCCCAACGAGACGGTGACCCAGGTGAGCGCCGTGACCCTGAGTCTCGACATCAAGCCGAAAGGCAGCGCGAGCAACGAGACGAAGCTGACGGGCACCTTCGATCAGCCGAAGGCGATGCTCGTGCAGGGCGTCTTCCCGCTGACGCTGCCGACCCACTGGAAACTGGCGCTCAGCGTGCCCAAGGTGGCGATGACCTGGGAGAGCCAGCTGGCGATCACCCACCAGCAGCTCGCCCTCGACGCCAACGGCACCATGCAGGTCGCCGCGGCCTCCGGCGCGCAACACTACACCTACACGCTGAAGCTGGACCAGGCGACCCGCTCCGGCGAGCTGGATCTCGTCAACACGGACGCCCACGTTCAGCTGACCGTCGCCGGCCACCAGCCGCAGACCGGCACGCCGACGGTGTCGACCACGCTCGTCTCGACGGACGACGGCAGCAAGCTGGGCACGGTCGCGCTCGATCCCGAGCATCCGAACGTCGCGGAGATCACCTTCAACGACGGCACCCGGCAGGACTGGGAGCTGTATCCGGCGAGCATGGTGATGTTCACGCCGCCGCCGCCTCAGACGCGCCCGGCGCGTTGATGGGTTGGATGCCTCGCTCGGCTTGACGTGTCCGAAACCGCGCGGTATGGTCCAGACGCTCAGGAGATGCGCATGGCCGATGCCGCTTTTCACCCCGTGACCCTCGTCGAGCGCTGGCAAGAGACGCCGGAGCTCGCGGGCGTGTGCCTTTCGCCGCAAGACCCGGCGCTTGCGGCCACCTTCACGACGCCCGGACAGTACCTCGAGGTGCGTTTGCCCTCGGGCGAGTCCGGTTACTTCGCGATCGCGAACCAGCCGGGCGCGGCGCGCTTCGAGCTGCTGGTCAAACGTGGCACGCCGCTCACCGACGCGCTGTTGGCCTTGCCGGTCGGCACGCGACTCGACGCGAGCGGCGCGCAAGGGGCCGGTTATCCGGTGGAAGAGCAGCACGGCAAGGACGTCTTGCTCTTCGCGGTCGGCTCGGGCATCTCGCCGATTCGCTCGCTCATTGGCCATCTGGCCTCGCACCGTGAGGACTACGCGGGCGTCACGCTCTTCATCGGCGCGCGGACGCCGGACGACTTCGCGTACGCCAAGGAGCTCGCGGCGTGGGAGCGGGCCGGCATGCAGGTCGTGCGCGTGGTGAGCCGCGTCGAGGACGGCACGGGCTTCGTGCACGGCTACGTCCAGGAGGCGCTGCGCGCGCATCCGATTGAGCCTGCGCGCACGGTGGCCTACGTCTGCGGCATGCCGGCGATGGTCGCCGGCGTGAGCGCCGAGCTCACGGCGCGCGGCGTCGGGGCGAACGTCATCTTTCAGAATTTCTAGCCCGACGACGGGCAGGGGAGGCCGCATGAAGATCTACACCAAGACCGGCGACAAGGGACAAACCTCGCTCTACCGCGGCGGCCGCGTGGCCAAAGACGAACCGCGCCTCGAGGCCTACGGCACCCTCGACGAGGCCAACTCGGTGCTCGGGCTCGCGCTGGCCCATCTGCCCGCGGAGGACTGGGCCACCGAGGTCGGCACGGAGCTGCGCCGCGTGCAGAGCGACCTCTTCGGACTCGGCGCGCAGCTCGCGAGCAAGGGCACCGAAAAGCCGGCCTGGCACGTGCGCCCGGAGGACGTCACGGCGCTCGAGGCGTCGATCGATCGCATGGAAACCGAGCTGCCGCCGCTCACGACCTTCATTTTGCCGGGCGGCCA
>DATNPP010000187.1:0-3810 GCA_036703175.1 Oscillatoriaceae cyanobacterium | reverse complement strand
TGGGTCGCCGTGGCCGTCGTCTTCGTGATGACCCTCGTGAAGCGCAAGGAGCAGCACATCTACGTCTCCAACTGGTTCTTCCTGGCGCTGATGATCGGCATCGCGATGCTGCACATCGTGAACCACCTCGCCGTGCCCGTGAGCCTCACGAAGAGCTACACCCTCTTCGCCGGCGAGCAGGACGGCCTGGTGCAATGGTGGTTCGGCCACAACGCGGTCGGCTTCTTGCTCACAGCCGGCTTCCTCGGGCTCATGTACTACTTCCTGCCCAAGCAGGCGAACCGCCCCGTCTACTCCTACCGGCTCAGCATCGTGCACTTCTGGAGTCTGATCTTCATCTACATCTGGGCCGGCCCGCACCATTTGCTCTACTCGCCGCTGCCCGACTGGGTGCAGAACATGGGCATGGTCTTCTCCGTCGCGCTGATCGTGCCCAGCTGGGGCGGCAGCTACAACGGAATCATGACCCTCTCCGGCGCGTGGGACAAGCTGCGCACCGATCCGATTCTCAAGTTCATGCTCACGGCCATGGCCTTCTACGCGATGTGCACGACCGAGGGCTGTCTGCTCAGCGTGCGCTCCGTCAACGCGCTCTCGCACTTCTCGGACTGGACGATCGCCCACGTGCACTCGGGCGCGCTCGGCTGGGTCTCGATGATCTCCGTCGGCACGCTCTACTACCTCTGGCCGCGCCTCGCGAACAAGCCGCTCTACAGCCTCAAGCTGGTGAACTGGCACTTCTGGATCAGCACCGTCGGCACGCTGCTGTACGTCACGAGCCTGTGGACCGGCGGCATCATGCAGGGCTTGATGTGGCGCCAATTGAAGCCGGACGGCAGCCTGGCCTACACCTGGGTTCAGACCATGGACGCCCTGCACCCCTTCTACGTCATCCGTCTGATCGGCGGCGTGCTCTTCGTCGCCGGCATGTTCGTGATGGTCTACAACCTCTTCAAAACGAGCACGCAGGCGGTCGACGAGCCCGCGCTCGTGCCGAACGTCGCCTAGGAGGCCTCCCATGAGTCATCCATTGAATGAACGCCACAGTCGGCTCGAGAAGCGTCCGATCTGGTTCCTGCTCTTCGTGACGGTCGCGGTCAGCATCGGCGGCCTCGTCGAGATCGTGCCGATCGTGACGGCGCAGCCCGCCGGCCACGCGTCCACGCTCGAGGCCCAGGCCGCCGCGCTGGTCAAACCGCGCACGCCGCTGCAACAAGAAGGCATGGACATCTACGTCCGCGAGGGCTGCTACCTCTGCCACTCGCAGATGGTGCGTCCCTTCCGCTGGGAGACGCTGCGCTTCGGCGCCTACTCGCTGGCCGCCGAGGCCCAGTACGACCATCCGTTTCAATACGGCTCGCGCCGCATCGGGCCGGACCTCGCCCGTGTGGGCGGCAAATACCCGGACGCCTGGCACGTGCAGCACATGCGCGATCCGCGCTCCGTGGTGCCCACGAGCCTGATGCCCGCCTATCCCTGGCTCGAGAAGACCAAGCTCGACGGCTCGGACATTCAGGCCAAGATGCGCGCGCTGCGCGAGGTCGGCGTGCCCTATACGGACCAGCAGATCGCCGACGCGCCCAAGCAGTTGCTCGACAAGACCGAGTTGGACGCGCTCGTCGCCTACCTGCAAAGCCTGGGCCAGGCGACCAAGAACCTGCAACACTAGGAGGCGCCCCGTGTTCGATCAACACCTGATTTACCTGAGCCAGGTCATCTCGCTCGTCATCTGCCTGCCCGTCTATTTCGGGTTCCTGATTTACGCCTACTGGCGGCCCAACAAAGAGAGAATCGAGGCCCTGGCCTTGATTCCGTTCGAGGACGAAGGAGCGCAGCCATGAGCCACGCCACCGACGAGCGCACGCCCGACGGCACGCCGATCCTCTACGGACCGGACGGCTTGCGCGAGCTCGACAACCCAATGCCCCGCTGGATGACGGTCGTCTACGTGGGCACGATCGCCTTCGGCGTCGGCTATTTGCTGCTGATGCCCGGCCTGGGCGTCAACCTCCTGCACTGGAGCCAGTACAAGGCCTATGACCATGAACTGGCCGAGGCCAAGGAGCACTACAAGACCCTCGGCGGCAGCGATCTGACCGCGCTGGTGGCCGCCGCCGTCACCAATCCGCACGAGATCGCCGAGGGGCAGTCGCTCTTCTCGGCCAACTGCGCGGCCTGCCACGGCGCGAAGGGCCAGGGCCTCATCGGGCCGAATCTGACGGACAAGACCTGGCTCTACGGCGGCCAGCCGGGTCAGATTGCGCACACGATCTCGGAGGGCACGTCCAAGGGCATGCCGCCCTGGAAGACCACCTTCGCGCCGTCGCAAATCGCCGAGCTCGCGGCCTTCGTCCATTCGCTGGGAGGCGGCCAATGAGCACGCTCGCGCGCCCCACCGCCCACGTGCCAGCCCTGCTGACGGGCCGCCCCCGGGTCCAGCCGCGCTGGATCTGGGGCAAGCACGAGCGGCGGCGCTGGACGGTGTTCGCGATCAAGTTCGGCATCTTCCTCGGCTTGCCGTGGATCACCGTCGGCGGCGCCCCGGCGTTGCTGTTCGACGTGCCGGATCGGCAGTACCACCTGTTCGGCCAGGTGTTCTGGCCGCAGGATTTCTACCTGCTGGGGCTCTTCTTCGCGATCGCCGCCTTTTTGCTCTTCTTCACGACCGCGCTGATCGGCCGGCTGTGGTGCGGCTTCGCCTGCCCGCAGACGCTGCTCACGAGCCTGTTCATGCTGCTCGACGACTGGATCGAGGGCGATCGCGCGAGCCGCCTCGCGATGGACCACGCGCCGTTCAAACCGGCGCACCTGGCCCGCCGGGCGCTCAAGCACGCCGTCTGGCTGCTGGTCGCGGGCTTCTTCGGCTTCACCTTCACGAGCTACTTCGTGGGCGCGCACGAGTTGCTGCAGCGCGCCTGGACGCACACGCTCGCGCTGCCGTACGTGGGGCTGTGGGTCTTCATCTCGGGCATCACCTACCTCTTCGCCGGGCATCTGCGCGATTGGGTGTGCACCACGGTCTGTCCGTACGGGCGCTTTCAGGGCGCCATGCAGGACGTCGATTCGCTGCTCGTTACCTACGACCGCGTGCACGGCGAGCCGCGCGGCAAGAGCAAGGAAATCGTGCTTCGCGGCGGCTGCGTGGATTGCGGCCAGTGCGTCGCCGTGTGCCCGATGGGCATCGACATCCGCCAGGGCTACCAGTACGAGTGCATCTCGTGCATGCGCTGCATCGACGCCTGCGACGCGACGATGACGCGCTTGCATCAGCCGGTGGATTTGATTCGGCTCGCCTCGCAGCAGGAGCGCGACACCCACGAGCAGCAACCCGAGGCGCCGCTGACGCCGCTCGCGCAGCACCACTGGTGGCGACCGCGCCTGACGTGGTACGCCGCGGTGCTCGCGGCGCTCGTGGGGGCGCTGGTGGTGCTGCTCGTGAATCGGCCGCTGCTGGCGGTCGAAGTCGATCGCGATCGCAACGCCGTGTTCGCGCTGCCGCACGGCCAGGCGAGCAACCTGTACGCGCTGACACTGGTCAACAAGGACACGAAGCCGCACCGCGTGCAGCTGGCGCTCGACGGGCTCGACGGGCGATTGGTGATGGGCACGAACCCGCTCACGCTGGCGCCCGGCGCCATCACGCACGTGGATGCCTCGGTTTTGGCGCCACGGCCGGGCGATCGCCCGGTACCCGTGCGTTTCACGCTGCGCGACGAGGCGGGCGCGCTGCGCGGCACGGCCCGCGCGACCTTCTTCGCGCCGGGGAGCACGCGATGAGCTACAAGGCCCGCGTCCTCACGCTGTTGTGGA
>DATNPP010000184.1:0-6472 GCA_036703175.1 Oscillatoriaceae cyanobacterium | reverse complement strand
TGTCGCGGAGCTGCAAGCGGAGCCGATCCTCTTCTCGGCGCTCTACGAGGCCCTGGCCCGCTTTTTGCCGGACTGGCGCGCGCCGCTGCAATCGCGCGCGCAAGGCGAAGGGCTGCCGAGCGAGGCCCCCGCGCCCTGGGACGCGCTGATCGCGCTGCCGGCCACGCGACGCTTGAGCATCGGCCTCGTGCTGCCCGGTAATCCGCGCGATCCGGCGCAGTTCGCCAGCGCACTCGACAACCTCGCCGAAGCGGCGCACGACGTGGTCGTCATCAGCCCCGAGCTGTCGGACGACAATCGCGCCGTCGCGGAGGCCCGTGGCGTCAAGCTGCTGGTCGAGGAAGCCACGGGCAACCGTTTCCGCGACGTCAAGCTCTCGGCGCGCGCATCGGCCGGCGAGTGGTACATGTATGCGAGCCTGAACGATCGCGTGCCGCCCGGCGGCGGGCGTTTGATTCGGCGCATGGTGCAGCGCATGCCGCTCAATCTGCACGAACGCTTCTTTTTGGTCGGCCAGGTCGTCCACCTGCAGCCCGACGGCCAGGTGGCGAACCTCTATCGCCGCGTGATGGCCGGCCCGCGCGACGCGCGGATCACGCGCGTTCTGGACGTGTCGAGCCGACACATCTTCCTCGAGGACAGCGCCGAGCCGCCCCTGGCGAACCGCATCGTCGCGCTGCCGCACCTGAAGCTGCACCACCACGTCGGCCACCTCACCGAGCTTTCGGTGGCGCGCGGCGAGCGATTGCGGCAGAAGCTCGAAGCGCACCCCGACGACCCGACGGTGCTCTGGTACGCGGGCTTTCACGCCAACGCGAGCGGCGATCGCGCAGAAGCGATCGCGCTGCTCACGCGCAGCCTGGAGCGCTTCGAGGCGCAGAACGAGGGCCGCTCTCTCATGGCCGAGGCGGCTCACATCACGCTGGCGAGCTTGCGATTGCGCGCGGAGGACCTCCCGGGCACTCTCACCGCTTGCGAGCAGGGGCTATCCAGCTTCCCGTCGGATCCGGATCTCAACGCCATGAAGGGCCTGGCGCTGCTGCTTTCCGACCGCGCCGACGCGGCGATCGCACCCCTCGAGCGTGCGCTCTCCATGGCCGGTTGGGACGGCACGAGCGTGTCGTACAAGCCCTACACCGGCTGGCTCAGCGAACTGCTGCTGGCCCTGGCGCACTGGCGCACGGGGCATCCGGCCCATACGAAATCGCGCCTGACGCACGCCCGCGCGACCTGCCCGGCGCAAACGACGTTCGAGGAGCACCTGCGCACGTTCTGCCAGGCGATGGGCCGTCCCGAAGGCGCTAGCGAGCTGCTGCGCCAATCCGAGGTCCGATCGACCCGTTAGTGCTCCCAGTACTTGTCCACGCCGAGCACGCGTAGCATCTGCTCGGCCTTCTTGTAGCTCTTCTCGGCGATGCCGGCGCTGTTGTGCATGCCGCGCAGCTTGTCCATGATCACGTAAACGCAGATCGGATCCAGCTCGAAGCTGGTCTCGTTGATGATGCGCTTGAACTGCTCCATCACCTGGTGATCATGCTTGGCCATACTGCCACGCAGGCTGTTGAGCGTGTCTTCCTTCTTGGGCACGGCGTCACTCCTTGTCATAATCCCATTCTACCCCGCGACGGGCGCCGCGCTGCAAGTGTCGGCGTCACGCCGCGGTCGGTTGATCGCCTGTTTCGTTGGGTAAGAAAACGGAGAAGCGGCGTCAGAAGCCGTTGTGTCGATTTTGACCTATGCACGGTTCCGCATCCCACGGAAGGAGCGTCATGCCCGCGTTGCCCCCACGCCTCCGCCAGCTCGCGGCGATCGCCTCCACGAGCCTCACGTTGCTCGGTTGCCACAACGGTCCGCCCGACGACGGCAAGATCCATCTGCGCTTCTCCGGCTTCGCCGGCAATCCGGCCGAAACGGCACTCATGAAGAAGCTCGTGGAGGATTTCAACGCGAGCCATTCGAAGATCGCCGTGACCTACGAGCCCGTGCCCGGGCAGTACGTGCCCAAGCTGCTCACCATGCTCGTGAGCCACACCGCGCCGGACGTGTTCTACCTCGACAGCATGGAGTTCGAGCCGTTCCTCTCGAAGCACGTGCTGCGGCCGCTCGACGATCTGATCCCCACCACCGGCACGCACCTCGACGACTATTTGCCGTCGCTGGTCAAGTCCTTCTCCAGAGACGGCCATGTGTACGGCATTCCCAAGGATTTCAACACGCTGGGATTGTTCTACAACAAGGCCATGTTCGACCAGGCGCATCTGGCCTACCCGGATGACTCGTGGACGCTCGAGAAGTTCCGCCAGGCCGCCAAGCAGCTGACCGTCACCGAGGACGGCAAGACGCGCCACGGCTTCGCGCTCACGCACGACAGCATCGACCGCTACTGGCCGATTGCGCGCATGGACGGCGCGCAGCTCTTCGGGCCGGACGGCCGCTGCGCGATCAACAGCCCGGCCTCGGTCGCGGCGATGAACTACTACGCCGGCCTCAAGCTGGTCGACCACGCCGCGATCTATCCCGGCGAGGTGGGCAGCAGCTGGACGGGCGACGCGTTCGGCCAGCAGACCGTCGCGATGTGCTGGGAAGGCGGCTGGCTGATTCCCTACCTGCAAGAAACCTTTCCGAAGGTGCGCTACGGCGTCGCCAAGCTGCCCCAAGGCCCCAAGGGGCGCAGCAACTTCCTCTTCACGGTCGCTTACGTGATACCGAAGGACGCGCCGCATCCGAAGGCCGCCTGGCAGCTGATCGCCTATTTGACCAGCGCCGCCTCGCAAGCGCAGGTGACTTACGCGCTGCCCAGCCGCAGAGCCATCAGCCAGGCGTACGTCGAGAAGCATCCCGAATACCGGGCCATCTTGGCGAGCGCGTCCGACGCGCAGCCCTACGCCTTCGGGCCGAAGGGCGATCGCGTGCGCGATCGCATGGGGGAGGCGGTGCAGGAGATCTTCCTCGGCGCCAAGGGCACCCAGAAAGCCCTCGACGACGCCGCCGCCGACATCGATCAGATGATGAAGCTCTAGGAGGAACCGTGGGTAAGCCCGTGTCACGCCAATTTGGCGACAACGTCGCCGGCTACGTCTTTCTGGCGCCGTTTCTGGTTCTGCTGAGCCTCTTCGTGCTCTGGCCGCTGCTGGACGCCTTCTGGCTCTCCTTCCAGGCCTACGACCTCTTCTCGCCGCCGCGCTGGGTCGGATTGTCCAACTACACCTATCTGCTCACGCAAGGCGACTTCTGGATCTCGGTTCGCAACACGGCGACCTACACCGCCGTCGTGGTGACGCTGCAGACGAGCCTCTCGATCGCCCTCGCGCTGATTCTCGATCAGAAGATTCGCGGCAAGGCCTTCTTCCGCGTCGCCTACTTCCTGCCGTCCGTCACGAGCTCGGTCGCGATCTCGCTGATCTTCATGTTCATCTTCTTCAAGAACGGCGTGCTCAATCAGGCGCTCGCGGCGACGCACCTCAACCAGTTGCTGCCGCTGATCGGGCTCAGCCCGATGATGGACTGGCTGGGCGACGTGCGGACGGCCCTCGCCGCGATCATGGTCCAGAACATCTGGTCCACGGCGGGCTTCTTCATGATCATCTTCCTGGCCGGCTTGCAGGACATTCCCGAGTCGCTCTACGAGGCCGCGCGCGTCGACGGCGCCACGCCCTGGCAGCAGTTCTGGCACGTCACGCTGCCGCTACTGAAGCCGACGACGTTCTACGTCGTCACGATGGGCCTGATCGGCTGCTTCCAGATCTTCGACCAGGTCTACGTCATGACCGACGGCGGCCCCCTCAAGGCCACGCTCACGACGGCGTATCTGCTCTACAAGGAAGCCTTCCAGAACTTCAACATGGGCTACGCCTGCGCGATCGCCTTCGTGCTGGCGGGCATCATCTTCGCCTGCACGATGGTGCAGAAGCGCCTGATGGGAGAATGAGATGAACGCGACCACCCGCTCCCCGCTCGAGCTGCTGCAAAAGGCGCTCTTCTACGTCGTGCTGCTGGGCTTCACGGCCTTCTCGATCTTTCCGTTCCTCTACTCGGTGGCGACCTCGTTCAAGCCGTCGGACAAGGCCTTTTCACCCGGGCTGCTGCCGCATCCGTTCACTTGGCAGAACTACGCCGACGTCATCCACGGCACGCCCTTCTTCATGACCTGGGTGCTCAACAGCGTGATCATCGCGGCCGTCTCGGTGCTCGTGATCGTGCTGCTCAGCCTCATGGGCGGCTACGCCTTCGCGCGCATCGCCTTCGTGGGCAAGGAAGTCTGGTTCACGATCATTCTGGCCTCGATGATGATTCCCGGGCAGGTGCTCTGGATTCCCAACTACGTCACGCTCTCGCATCTCGGCTGGGTGAACACGTACTGGGGCCTGATTCCGGGCATGGTCGGCGCGGTCACCTCGGGCATCTTTTTGGTCACCCAGTTCCTCAAGAGCCTGCCCAAGGAGCTCGAGGAGGCGGCCACACTCGACGGGCTCTCGCGCTACTCGATGTTCTGGATGATTATTTTGCCGTTGGCGGGGCCCGTGATCGGCTCGATGGTGATCACGAGCTTCATGGCGAGCTGGAACACGTTCGCCTGGCCCGTGATCGTGCTCAACTCGCCCAATCTGTTCACGCTGCCGGTCGGCTTGAACTTCTTCAAGGGCCTCTACACGACCAAGTGGACGCTGATCATGGCCGGCTCGATGTTCAACACGCTGCCCGTGCTGTGCATCTTCGCCTTCTTCCAGCGCTACTTCATCAAGGGCGTCGCGACGGCCGGCATGAAGGACTGATCACGCGGCGCGATTGCCGTCTTTCGGCAGGCACACGCGGATCGAGGTGCCCTCGCCCAGCGTGCTCTCGGCCGACACGCGGCCGCCGTGCATCTCGACGAGGCCCTTGGTGATCGCGAGGCCCAGCCCCGTGCCCTTGTGAGCGCGCGTGTGAGCCTTCTCCACCTGGAAGAACTTCGTGAACAGCCGCGGCAAATTCTCCGGCGCGATGCCGATGCCCGTGTCGCAAACCACGAACTCGGTCTCGGGGCCGTTGTCGCGCACCAGCAGGGCGACCTCGCCGCCGTCCGGCGTGAACTTCATGGCGTTCGAGAGCAGATTGTTGAGGATCTGCGTCAATCGCACGGGATCGGCCCACATCTCGAGACGCGGCGGGGATTCGAGACGCAGGCGAATTCGATGAATCGCCGCCTGAGGCTGGAAGCCTTCGAGCGCCTGGCCGGCGATCGCCGCCGCGTCGACCGTCTGGCGACGCAGCGTGAACTCGCCGGCCTCCATGCGGGCCATGTCGAGCAGATCGTCCACCAGCGCCTCGAGCTGCTGCGTGGCCGTCTGCACCTGATGCACGTAGCTCATCTGCTGGTCGGTGAGATCGCCGGCGATGCCGTCCTCGAGGAACTCGGAGTAGCCCTTGATGCTCGTCAGCGGCGTGCGCAGCTCGTGCGTGACGACGCTCAAGAAGTCGCTTTTCATGCGATCGAGGGCCTCGCGGGCCTTGAGCTGATCGCGCAGCGCCTTCTCCAGCTTCACGCGCTCCGTCACGTTTTGAGAGATCACGATCGCGAGCGGAATCGTATCCGCCATGTGGATCGGCGTCGCCTTGAAGAGCATCTGCACCGGCTCCGCGCCGGGCACTTCCAGCGTGAGCACCTCGCCGCGAACGGTCTCGCCGCGCAACGCCCGTGCCGACGGGCGTTCCTCGGGCACGAGAACATGGCCTTCCGCGTCTCGCAGCGTGAAGTACGTGTAGCGTCCTCGCGCCGTCATGCCCTCGAGCTTGCCGTCGTAGGAAAGCAACTGCGCGCGGCCGGCCTGATTGGCGTACACGACGTTTCCGTCCAGGCCGATCGCGACGATGCCGGCGTCGACGCCGTCGAGGATTGCGCGCAGTTGATCGCGCGAGCCCTGCAGTTCGGCCGTTCGGGCCTCCACTTCCCGGCTGAGGCGATCGCTCTGGAACAAGTCGCCCCAGATGAAGGCGATCGCCGCTGCCCACAGCACCAATCCGGCGAGCCCGGCAAAGAGCGCGGGCAAGTAGCGGAACAGCGGCGCGATCGGCTCGGCGATCGTGAACTGCCAGCGGCGATCGGCAACCGTCAAGTCGAGCTGATGCGTGCGCGCCGGCAAATGGACCTCGCCGAAGAAGACATGGCCCCGGCTGTCCGTGAGATGGAGGGCATTGTGGGCCTCGCTCATCACCTGCCGGAAGAAGTCCAGCATCGGATCGAGATCGTTCGCCATGCCCGCGAGACCGACGACGTGGCCGTTGAGCGAGACGGGCGTGAAGAGCCAGAAACCCTGCCTGCCGTCCGGAAGGCGCACCGGATCGCTCGCGACGATGTGGCCGGTGCGCAAGGCCTCCTTCGCGACCCCGGCCTGCGGCGAATGGGCCAGATCGAACTTTGTGAATGCGGGCGGCGCCGAGGGCGGTAGCCAGGGGGTCTTCATGTCCGTATCGAAGAATAGGACCGCATTCAACC
>DATNPP010000174.1:0-5886 GCA_036703175.1 Oscillatoriaceae cyanobacterium | reverse complement strand
GGCTGAGTTTCGGCGGCAATTGGCTTATCTGAGATCCGAGGGCTTCCGATTCTTGTCGATGGATGACGTCGAGACCTTTCACAGCGGGCAGGTCGATTTTCCAGATCGTTCGGTCGCCTTGACCTTTGACGACGGCTTTCGCGACAACCTGCACGAGGCGTTGCCCATTCTCGAGGCGTTTGGGGCGCCGGCGACCATATACGTCGCGACGGGCTACGTGGAGCGTGGATCCAATGACTCAGGTCTGGCAATCTGTTCGCGCGCAGAACTTGGCTTGCTCGCGTCCCATCCGCTCATCACGCTTGGAGGACACACTCACACGCATCCCAAGCTTCCGACGTTGCCCGACGAGAAGGCGCTCTCCGAGATCACGATCGGAAAATCGTGGCTGGAGGATTTGTCGGGTGCTTCCGTGCGCCACTTCGCCTATCCCAAAGGAGCGCACTCGCGCGCTACCATCGCGCTGGTCGCACGCGCGGGTTTCGCAACCGCCGTCACCGTCGTACCCGGGCATATCAAGGCGAGTGGGGACGTGTGGCGAATTCCGCGTGTTCCGGTGGACAAGGGCTTGCCGTTTCCTTTGTTCAAGCGCTGTGCGACGGAGGCGACTACGGTCTATACCTGCTGGCGCGCGGGTGGAATGAGTTCGATCTGTGACTGAACAGACCACTATCCGGAAGGGGGACGTCAAAGGCACCTGGCTGCAGCCGACCCGTTGGTTGTTATTGGCATGCGTGCTTATCGGATTGGCGGTGCGTCAATCGGCTGGCGCCGTGCTGTGTTGCGGCGCCCTGTCGTACTTGGCTGCTTCGTTCGTGCTACCTCCATCCGGCTCGAGCGTGCGGCTGGTGTCGCTCGCGCTAGGTTTGCGTCTCGTGCTCGCGTATTTTCTACCGCATTGGTTCGTGTACGATGACGAGCGCTTTTATCAGGGCGTGGGCACGCTCGTGGCGACCGCTCTACGGCACGGGGCCACGCAGGCCTGGAACTACAACCCCTGGACCAACACGGTGGGCCTGCTCGATGCCTGGTTCGGCGACTTCCCGATGGTTGTGAAAGCTTTCAATACCTGGCTTGGCATACTCTCGGGGCTCGTGGTGTTCCAGGCCGTGAGGCAGGCCACGCGCGAGCCGCGTCTGGCGTCGATCGCTTGCAATGTGGTGCTGGTGGCGCCGCCGGTCGTATTTCTCTCGGCGATCGCCCTCAAGGAGCAAATAGTGGCTCTCGCGCTGCTGCTGCTGTATGCGGGCTTGGCTTCGGAGGCTAGTCGTGCTTTTGCGTTTTTGCTAGGCGGGCTAGTGCTGATGCTAATCTTCCGTGACAGCCTCGCGCTCGTTTTGCTGCCGCTGGTACTCGCATTCAAGGTTTTCACGGTGGTTCGCTCACCTGGCGCTCGCCGTGTGCCGCTGCTGCACATTGTCGGCGTGCTTGGGTTGTCCTGGATCTGCATGTTTGCGAAGTTTGAGTTTCAGTGCTTCGTACCAAAGCCGATTGGCATAGTGGCAACGCAGGACATCCGAGGCGAGCACGCCCTGCTTCATAGCAAGGCCTATTTTGTAAATTTCGTGGATCGCGATCATCCTTTTGCCCCGCGGAACCTGGTGCTCGGGCCAATTCGTTCTCTTTGCTTCCCTTCGCCGTTCCGAATTTTCAAAGATCACAGCCCGGAAGCGTTGGTTCAGGTGTTTTTGCAGACGTTGCCGCTCTACCTCGCGTATCCTTTCGCGATAGCAGGCGCCTGGCTCGGCTTGAGGCGCCGTGAGGGCCTCGCGGCGATTGGGCTCGCTGGCATCGTTTTCGGATTGGCCGCAGAGTCGGCTTTTACAGATTCGCCGGAAACCTTTCGCTACTACATCGCGGCAATGCCATTGGTGTTCTTGCTCGCGGCGTTCGGCTGGCAGATTGGCGGGCGCCCATTGAAGCGCCTCACGGCAGCACTCTGGTGGGGCACGGCGTTTTTCATGAACACCGTCTATCTGGTCTGGGCATAAAGCTTTCTGAGCGGGACTCGCCTCGCTCGCGCTTTTGCGGCTAAGGACAATGGGCTTATGCGCATTCTGCATGTCATTACTTCCATTAACCGCGGCGGCGCCGAGAACCACTTGGTGGAACTCGTGCGAGGTCAGCGTGCCGGCGGGCATCAGGTTGCTGTCGCGTACCTGAAAGGCGACGGTTACTGGCACGGCCTGCTCGAATCGCTCGGCTGCGAGGTCAAGGCCTTGGGTTTGCGCTTTTACGGCGATCTGCGCCCGCTCGTCGTACTGCGTCTTTTGATCAAATCGTTCGCGCCCGAGGTGCTGCACGCCCACATGCCGCCCGCAGAGCTTTACACGGCCCTGGCGCGGCAGGGCCTCGTGAGCACGCCGATGGTGATCTCGAAGCACAACGACGAGCCCTTTTACCGCGGGCCGGGCGAACGCTGGCTCACCGAGTGGGTGGCTCGGCAAGCGAGCTCGGTGGTCGCCATTTCCGGCGCGGTGAATCGTTACTTCGCCGGCGCCTACAGGACCGTCGCGCCGAAGCTGCGGACCATTCACTACGGCATCGAGGCGCAGGCGTTCGCCCAGGTGGATACCGCGGCGGTGGCGGCGCTGCGGGCCGAGTGGGGTGTGACGTCGCACGAGGTGTTGATTGGCACGGTGGCCCGTCTCGCCCCGCACAAGGCCCTTCATGTCTTGATCGACGGGTTCGCGCGATTTTTGCGTGACGGCGGCGCGGAGGCTAGGCTCGTGCTCGTGGGGCGCGGGCCTCTCGAGGCGTCGCTGCGTGAGTTGTGCGAACGACACAGGCTCGGCGATCGCGTCGTGTTCGCCGGCTACCGCGAGGACGTGCCGACATGCATGCATGCCTTCGACGTTTTCGCATTGAGCTCGATATACGAGGGATTCGGACTCGTCTTGATCGAGGCAATGGCTGCAGGCAAACCCGTGATCGCGACTGCCGTCAGTGCAATCCCGGAAATCGTTGTGCCAGATGAAACTGGTGTTCTGGTGCCCTCGGCGGACGACCAGGCCTTTGCTCAGGCGATCGCTAAACTTTCCGATGCCGCTATGCGTGAGCGATTGGGGAGAAAAGGGCGACAGCGGGTAATGGAGCATTTTGATCAGGGACCGATGGTCGAGCGCACGCTCTCCCTTTATCAGGAACTAACTATGATCGTACCGATTGCGGACCAGGAAGCGCGCCACGACGCGATCGCAAACCTTGGAGAGGTAAAGTAGGACGGCACGCATTCTAGCCTCGAAGAACTTTAGAAGGAGAATCTCTTGAATATCGCCATCATCGGCAGCGGCTACGTGGGCCTGGTGACAGGGGCCTGCTTCGCCCACCTGGGCAACCAGGTCGTCTGCGTGGACAACCAGCAATCGAAGATCGAGAAGCTTCGCAGCGGCGTGATGCCGATCTACGAGCCCGGACTCGACGTGCTGGTGAAGACCAACGTGGCCGAGGGGCGCCTCTCGTTCTCGAGCGACATCGAAGATGCCACGCGCGAATCCGAGGTGGTGTTCATCTGCGTGGGCACGCCGCCCAAGCCCAACGGCGAGGCCGACCTCTCGGCTTTCGAGCACGTGGCCGCCAGCATGGCGCCGGCGATGCGCGACGGCCGCTACCGATTGATCGTCGAGAAGAGCACCGTGCCCGTGCGCACGGGCGAATGGCTCACGGGATTGTTCCGCTCGCACCTGCCGGAATCCGCGAGCTTCGACATCGCGAGCAATCCCGAATTTCTGCGCGAGGGCTCGGCCATCAAGGACTTCTTATCCACCGACCGCGTGGTGCTGGGCGTCAACTCCGATCGCGCCGCCGGCGTGCTCGTCAAGCTCTACGCGCCTCTCAATGCCCCGATCCTCATGACGGACCTCAACAGCGCCGAGCTCATCAAGCATGCCAGCAACGCCTTCCTCGCCATGAAGATCAGCTTCATCAACGCGGTCGCCCAGGTCTGCGAGCGCACGGGCGCGGACATCTCGAAGGTCGCCAAGGGCGTGGGCCTCGACAAGCGCATCGGCGAGGAGTTTCTCAAGGCCGGCGTGGGCTACGGCGGCGCATGCTTCCCGAAGGACGTCTCGGCGTTCATCGCGATCGCCGCCCAGCACGGCTACGACTTCGAGTTGCTCAAGGCCGTCGAGAACATCAACCACCAGCAGCGCCACCACCTGGCCGACAAGGTCTTCGCCGCGCTGGGCCATGACCTCGCGGGCAAGACGATCGGCGTGTTGGGCCTCGCCTTCAAGCCGAATACCGACGACATGCGCGGCGCGCCCTCGGCCGAGATCATCCCCATGTTCCAGGAACTGGACGCGACCGTTCGGGTCTATGACCCCGTGGCCCACGAGACGGCCAAGGCGGTGCTCGACAACGTGCACTACTGCCAGAACCCGTACGAAGTCGCCGAAGGCGCGGATTGCCTGGTGGTGCTGACCGAGTGGGCCGAGTTCAACTCGCTCAACTGGCCCTACATGAAGACGTTGCTCAAGCGGCCGTTGGTGGTCGACGGGCGCAACCTCTTCGACCCGCACAAGATGCGCACGCTGGGCTTCGAGTACTACTCGATCGGCCGGCCGAAAGCTCGGCCTTCTGAGGCTGTGACTGTCACGGATTGATCTGGCGCTTGGTACTCTTGGAAGCCTCGACGCCCACAATGTCGGAAGGGTCCGCGGAGCCATCGAAGCTGCCGGCGTGCAGATGATCTACCTACCACATTATTCGCCAGACCTCATTCCCATTGAGAAGTCCTGATCCAAGGTCAATCACTTCTTGCGCAGCTTCCGCGCTCGCACGAAAGAGAGCCTACACCAAGCAATGGCCCGGGCTCTGGACATTGTTACCCTAAGAGATCTGCTCGGCTGGTTCAAAGACGGTGGTTATGGGCAAGCCGATCGGCAGTCGGACTATTTTCAGAGTTGCGTAGTTCGGCCTCGTTGGTTCATCGAACCAGCGGGGCCGGATTCCCTTTGAAAGGCCCCGCATCGGCTCCAATCTCCCATCCGAGGTTTTGGCACTCCCCGTTCGCGAGCTAAATCAGCTCGATTTAGCCTTTGAAACAATCATTGATGTTTCGTTACAAACGAACAGGCAAGGGTAGAACATCTCATGACATTCCAATGTCATTTGTGACGATGGTAAACACTCCTCGTCACCAGCGTATCGTGCCATTGTTCCCCGATGGAGGACGACTTGAGACACACGCTTGTATGCTGCCTAGCATTGCTCTCTGCCGTGTCCGCCTGCCAGGGACTGCCCGATGTTGCGGCGCGACGTATTCCGCCAAGCTCTCATGCGGCGACCGTCACGACGCTGACGACCGGGAAACCTGTGAGTAACGGAACCGCCTCGCCCACTGCCACCTCTAAGCCAAGCCCGTTTCCTTCGGTGGCGACCGTGGCATTGCATGGGCAGGTGAGCATCGATGCCGGTTATGTACTATCGCTTGGGCGCGGACAGATCATAGGAAATAACGGGTCGAGCGTGTTGATGTTGACGGGCGACACCATGTTGGATCCAACAGACATCGGCATCATTTCGCACAACGGCGGGAGCATAATCAGCCATAACGGAGGGACCATTATAAGCCACAATGGTGGCTCAATTATTAGCCACAACGGAGGAAGCTACCGCCTGCTTGATGACGTGCCATTGGGTACGGTTCTTCCAGTGGAAGGAATGGGGGTAGTCCCTATTTCACTTAGTACCGGTAAAGCTTTAGGGGGTGCGGTAGCAACAGATGCGAGCGGCAAATATACTCTTGAGATTCCAGCAGATCAGCGAGGAAACGTTCTCGTGGTTGCAGAGGTGCCAGGGCGCAACATTGACGACCCAATTCTTGATGATCCTCGTTTGCTCTATAGCGAGGCAACCACCGCGAGTGTATCGAATACCCTTGTG
>DATNPP010000167.1:0-5058 GCA_036703175.1 Oscillatoriaceae cyanobacterium | reverse complement strand
GCCTCGGAGCCGGCGAAGGCCTTTCTCGGCGCGCAGGTCTTCTGGAACGAGAAGCGCCCGCTCACGATCGCGCTGCTCAAGCGGCTCGACCTGGGCGCGGTGGCGCGGGCGCTGGGGCGCGAGGAAGACTACGCGCGCCATCACGGCGATATCGCCCGGTTCGGCCCGAAGCTTTAGGCCTCGAAGGCGTCGATCATGCGCTGGGCCGCCTGGCGCGGCGGTAGCGAGGATTTGGCGATCGCCTCGAATTCGCCCGGATGGGCTTGCGACCAGCGGCGCAGGCGCTCCGCCAGCAAGCGCTCGGCCTCTTTCCAGAGCAGCCGCTCGGCGCGGCGCGCGCGGGCCGCTTGCAGGCGGTCGTGTTCACGCAGGTAGGTCCAGTGGCGTTGAATCGCTTCCCAGATCGCGGCCACGCCCGTGTCTTCGGGGGCGGTCGCGGACGCGAGCAGCACGGGAGGCTTCCAGGCGTCTGCGGGGCGATCGCCGAGATCGAGCATCTGCTTGATCTCGTTGGCGGCCTGGCGCGCGCCGGGCAGGTCCGCCTTGTTCAGCACGAAGACGGCCGGCACCTCCATGATGCCGGCTTTCACGGCTTGCACGCCGTCGCCGAGGTGTGGCGGCTGGACCAAGAGGGTTGTGTCCGCGAGCTCGGCCACTTCGATTTCGGACTGGCCGACGCCCACGGTCTCGACGATCACGACGTTGAATCCCGCGGCGTCGAGAATGGAAACGGCGCCCTCGGTCGCGAGCGCGAGGCCGCCGAGGTGGCCGCGGCTGCTCATCGAGCGGAAGTAGACGCCGGGGTGTTCGCCCATGCGGACGCGATCGCCGAGGATCGCGCCGCCCGAAAAGGGACTCGCGGGGTCGACGGCGACGACGGCGACGCGGCGGCCGGATTGGGCGATTTCGGAGACGAGGCGATCGACGAAGGTGCTTTTGCCGGCGCCTGGGGGGCCGGTGACGCCGAGGGTCATCGCCCTGCCGGTTTCGGGGTGGAGGGCGGTGAGCAGGGCGTCCGCGCGGGGATCCTGGTTCTCGACCAGCGAGATCGCACGGGCGATCGCGCGTGGCTCGCGCGCGCGGATGCCGGGAATCAAGGTGTCGAGCTGGATGGACGGCAGAGCTGGCCTCCTAGGACTCGCGTGCGTCCCCTCCCCCTGGCGAGGGGGAGGGATGTTGGCGACCCGTCCAGGGGAGCCAACGGGGTGGGGGAGTCTTCTAGCGGACCGCCGGGAAAGCAATGCTCTTTGTGAGCCGCCGGGAGACTCCCCCACCCAGCCTCAGCCCCAGAACAGGGCGTCGGCGTCCCTCCCCCCCACCGGGGGGAGGGGGCAAGGGAAGAACGCCGTTCGGCGTTTATCGCACGCCGAGGGTGTTCGAGCCGATGACGAGACGCTGGATCTCGCTCGTGCCCTCGTAGAGCTCGGTGATCTTCGCGTCGCGCATGTAGCGCTCCACCGGGTACTCCTTGATGAAGCCGTACCCGCCGAAGAGCTGCACCGCCTTGGTCGTCGCCCACATGGCGACCTCCGAGGCCAGCAGCTTGCCCATCGAGGCGATCATGTTGAACTTCTCGCCTTGATCCTTGAGCTCGGCGCCGTAGCGCACCAGCAGGCGCGAGGCCTCGATCTCGGTCGCCATCTCCGCGAGCGTGAACTGGATGCCCTGGAAGTCCGCGATCTTCTGCTTGAACTGCTCGCGCTCCTGCGTGTAGCGCAGCGCATGCATGAACGCGCCGTGGGCGATGCCCACCGCCTGCGCGCCGATGCCGATGCGGCCGCCGTCGAGCGTCCCCAGTGCGATCTTGAAGCCCTGGCCCTCGTCGCCGAGGCGGTCCTTAGAAGGCACGCGCACGTTCTCGAAGATCACTTCCGAGGTGTCCGAGCCGCGGATGCCCATCTTGTCTTCCTTCTTGCCGATCGACAAGCCGGGCGCGTCGGCGCTCACGACGAAGGCCGAGATGCCCTTGTTGCCCTTGCTCGGATCGGTCGAGGCGAAGACGATGAAGACCTTGGCGTGGCGCGCGTTGGTGATGAAGACCTTCGAGCCCGTGAGCACGTAGTCGTCGCCGTCTTTGACCGCGCGCGTCTTGAGCGAGCCCGCGTCCGAGCCGCTCGAGGGCTCCGTCAAACAGAAGCAGCCCAGCCACTCGCCCGAGCACATGCGCGGCAGCCAGCGCTGCTTTTGCTCTTCGTTGCCGTACATCGCGATCGGCTTCTCGGCGAGCGAGACGTGCGCGTCCATGATCACGCAGGTGCTCGCGCAGGTCTCGGCGAAGACCTCGCTCATCAGCGCGAAGGTCACGTAGTCGCTGCCGCCGCCGCCGTAGGTCTCCTCGATCGGCAGCCCCAGCACGCCGGCCTCGCGCATCGCCTCGACGTTGTCCCACGGGAACTCCTCGGTCTGGTCGATTTCGGCCGCGCGGGCCGCGAACTTGCCGTAGGCCAGCTCGCTCATCATGTCGCGCGCCATGCGCTGCTCTTCGGTCAAAAAGGCGTCGCCGAGCTTCTCGTAGTGATTGGTCATCTTCTGGACGTGGCGCCAGATGACGAGCTTCTGAATCTCCGAGGTGCCCTCGTAGATCTCGGTGATCTTGGCGTCGCGGTAGTGGCGCTCCACGGCGAACTCGTCGGTGTAGCCGTAGCCGCCGTGAATCTGCAGCGCCTCGTTGCAGACCTCGCGGCACATCTTGCTGGCGTACAGCTTGGCCATCGAGCCCGCGAGGGTGTGCGGACGGCCCAGCTGACGCAAGCGCGCCGCCTGCTTCACGAGCAGCCGCGCGGCCGTGAGCTTGGTCGCCATGTCCGCGAACTTCCACTGAATCGCCTGGAACTTGGCGATCGGCTGGCCGAAGCTCTCGCGCTCGAGCGCGAACTTCTTGGCCTCTGATAGCGCCGCGCCGGCGATGCCGAGCGCCTGCGCCGCGATGCCGATGCGGCCCGAGTCGAGCGCCTGCATGGCGATTTTGAAGCCGCCGTTCAGCTCGCCGAGGCGCTGCGAATCCGCCACGCGCACGTCGTTGAAGACCAGATCGCGCGTGTCCGAGCTGCGCACGCCCATCTTGTGCGTCACGCGGCCCACCTCGAGGCCGGGCGTGCCCGCGTCGACGAGGAAGCACGAGATGCCCTTGGGGCCCGGCTCGTCGGGATTGGTGCGCGCGAAGACGAGGAAGAAGCCCGCGTAGCCGGCGCTCGTGATCCACTGCTTCGTGCCGTTGAGCACCCAGTGATCGCCGTCGCGCGTGGCTTTGAGTTGCAGATGGCCGGCGTCCGAGCCGTGGCCGGGCTCGGTGAGCGCGTAGGCGCCGATCCACTCGCCCGAGGCGAGCTTGGGCAGGTACTTCTGCTTTTGCGCCTCGTTGCCGAAGGCCAGCACCGTCAGGCCGACCGCCGAGACGTGCACCGAGTAGGCGCAGCCCACGCCGGCGTCCGCGCCCGAGATCACCTCGACCGCCGCGATGTAGTCCTCGACGGAACCGCCGCCACCGCCGTAGGCTTCCGGGAAGGGAATGCCAAGCAGGCCCTGGGCACCCATCTTGCGGAAGGTGTCCACGGGGAAGTGGGCCTCTTTGTCCCATTTGGCCGCGTGGGGGGCCAGCTCGCGTTCCGCGAAGGAACGCACCATATCCAGCAGCGCTGCCGAATGGCTTTCGGTGGCGGTGGCGCTCATGTCGATGTCCTTTCTCGAGAGACGGCCTCGTCTGTTCGTGACGGCCCGGCGTTGGGCCTGCTCCATTATAGCGGATCGGGAGCCCGATCGGCCGCCATCGTCGCGACGGCGCGATCGCCGCCGCATGTTTGGGCCGCATTTGGGGATTTTTAAAAGGTTGTTAAAAGGCGCGCGCACTTCGCTCGAGCAGGGGATAAGAAGCCCAGGAGTTGGAGGAGAGACCCGATGCGCCTGACAGACGCTCAACCGACGGTGACGCCGAGTCCGTCGAGCCCCACGCAGGGCCCGGCGACGACCACGCCCACGCCGTCGCCCTCGCCGATCTGGCAGGACGTGCATTCGTTCACGGCCAAGGCGCAGAACAGCGAGATGGGCCGCCGACTCACCAAGCAACAAGAGCGTGGCCAGGTGCAGCAGGCGGCGAACATCGTCGAGCAGCTGCCGATCGCCGGCAACACGCAGAACGCGGAAGATTTGCTGCCCACCTTCGCGATCAACCTGGGCAAGAAGGCGGTCACGGGGGCGGCGGCGCGCGACGGCAGAATCGGGACGGCCGGCTCGTTCATTCAGAACTTCTCGGAAGACCACCCGACGGCGCTGAGTCGCCTCAAGGTCGCCGGCAAGCTGCTGGGGCCCGTGATGGCCGTCGGCTCGACCGTATGGAGCACGATTAACCTCGCCTCGCGCTGGGACAAGATGGGCACCGGCGAGAAGATCGCGAACACGGCCGGCACGGCCGCCACGGCGGTGGGTGCGGGCGCCTCGATCGCGGCGCTGGCGCATGTGCCGATGGCCGGCACGCTGGCCTGGGGCGGCTTGGGTGCGGCGGGCGCCATTTACCAGGGCATCAACACCTGGAACGAGTTCCACAATCCCAACAAGACCGCCGGCCAGCGCGATATGTCGGCGCTGTCGACGGGGCTTCAGGCGGCGGGCACGGCGCTGCTGTGGACGCCGGTCGGCATGCCGATGCTGGTGGCCGGCGGCGTGCTGAGCATGTTCGGCGACACGATCGGCAAGATTCCTTTCGTCAACGACGCCTGCAAGTGGATCAACAAGAAGATCGGCCCGGCGGTGAAGACCGTCGGCAAGGCCGTCGTGGGCGCCGCGAAGGCGGTGGGCAGCGCGGTGTCCGGCGCGGCGCACGCCGTGGGCCACTTCTTCAGCAGCCTGTAAGCCAGTCCAAACTGCGTCCCCTCCCCCTGGCGAGGGGGAGGTAGGTGGGGGCCCCGTCCAGGGGCGAAAACGGGGTGGGGGAGTCTCCCGGCGGTCCGCAACGAGCCTCCCCCTCCCAGCCTCAGCCCCGGAACAGGGCTTCGGCGTCCCCCCCCCTCGCCAGGGGGAGGGGGAGCGCGTTAGCGCGCGGTGGCGGGTTGTTTGGCGGGCTCG
>DATNPP010000159.1:0-7151 GCA_036703175.1 Oscillatoriaceae cyanobacterium | reverse complement strand
AAGAGCCAGCTGGGCGGCAATCCTGCCGGGCTTCGCGAGCGCATCACGCTCAGTGGGCAGGTCGACGCGCTGCGATCGCTGACGCAAAAGGGCACGGTGATTCTGGTGCCCACGCACTCGAGCAATCTGGACTCGATCGTGCTCGGCTACGCGCTCTTCTCGCTCAATCTGCCGCCATTCACCTACGGCGCGGGCAAGAACCTCTTCTCGAACTTCTTGATCAGCTACTTCATGAACAACCTGGGCGCCTACAAGGTCGACCGGCGCTTGCGGCACGGCCTGTACAAGGACACGCTGAAGAGCTATTCGACCGTGATTCTCGAGCGCGGCTACCACAGCCTGTTCTTTCCGGGCGGCGGCCGTGCGCGCTCGGGCGAGCTCGAGAAGAAGCTCAAGCTGGGCCTGCTCGGCACGGGCCTCGCGGCGTACATCAACAATCTGCGCGCCGGCAAGGCCAATCCCAAGGTCTTCGTCGTGCCAGCCACGCTGAACTACCCGCTGGTGCTCGAGGCCGCGACGCTGATGGACGACCACCTCAAGTCGATCGGCAAGAGCCGCTACATCATCGAGGACGACGAGTTCACCAAGCTGGGCCGATTGCGCGCCTACATGCACGCGATTCTTCAGTTCGAAGGCCGCATGTTCATTCAGATTGGCCAGGCGCTGGATCCGTTCGGCAACCGCGTGGACGCCGAGGGCAACTCGCTCGACATGCGCGGGCGGCCGATCGACACGAGCAAGTACGTCGAGCTGGGCGGCGAGCCGCGTCACGACGCCAAGCGCGACGCCGAGTTCACGCGCGAGCTGGGCAACGAGATCGTCACGGCGTTCTATCGCAACAACGTGATTCTGACGACGCACGCCGTGGCGTTCGCGCTATACGAGCTGTTGCGCGAGGCGCATCCGAATCTGGACGTCTACCATCTGATCCGCTTGCCCGCGGATACCGCGCTGCCCATCACGACGGTGCTGGAGGCGATCGCCCGCCTGCGCGATCGCCTGGTGATCGAGATGGCGGCGGGGCGCATCCACATGTCCCCCACCGTGCAGAGCGAGAGCGTCGAGCGCATTCTGGCCGTGGCGCTCGATTACTTCCGCATGTACCATTTGAAGCCGCTCGCGCAGCGGGAGGGCGATCGCATTCTGCTCAGCGACATCAAGTTGCTGTTGTACTACCGCAACCGCCTGACGGGCTACAACCTCGAAGGCCTGTTCGCGCCCGAGACGGCGCAGACGGGGGCACAATGGGCGAACGTGTAGGCGTCGTCGGCGGCGGCAGCTGGGGCACGGCGCTCGCGCATCTGATCGGCGAGAACGGCCACGGCGTATTGCAGTGGATGCGCGACGGCAAGGCGGCGGACGAATTGAACGCCGCGCGGCGCAACCGCTATTTGCCCGAGCTCAAGATCTCGGCCAACGTCGAGGCGACGGGCACGCTCGCGCGCCTCGGCGACGAGTGCAAGCTGATCCTCCTGGTGGTGCCCTCGCAGAGCCTGCGCGAAGTCGCCGGGCAACTGGGCGCGAGCCTGACGGGTGCGCATCTGCTGGTGCATGGCATCAAGGGCCTGGAGCAGGGGACCTTCAAGCGCATGTCCCAAATTCTGCGCGAGGAGACCTGCGTCAAGAAGATCGGCGTGCTTTCCGGGCCGAACCTGGCCAAGGAGGTCGCCCAGGGCCAGCCGAGCGCGACGGTCGTCGCGAGCAAGTACCCCGAGGTGATCGACCGCGCGCGTGACGTGCTCGTGGGGCCGACCTTCCGTGTCTACGGCAACGACGACGTGGTGGGCACCGAGATGGGCGGCGCGCTCAAGAACATCCTGGCGATCGCCGCCGGCATGGCCCACGGCCTCGGCTTCGGCGACAACACGCGCGCGCTGCTGCTCACGCGCGGCTTGACCGAGATGGCCCGCCTGGGCGTGCATCTGGGCGCCAAGCCCGCGACCTTCAGCGGCCTCTCCGGCATCGGCGATTTGATGGCCACCTGCTTCTCGCCGCTGTCGCGCAACTACCAGGTGGGCTATCGCCTGGCGCGCGGCGAGCAGCTCGAGGCGATCACGGCGGACATGCAGCAAGTGGCCGAGGGCGTGAAATCCGCCCGCGCGGTGCACGAGTACGCCCAGTCCCACGACGTCTACATGCCGATCACCGAGGGCGTCTACCGCATCCTGTATCACGAAGTGCCGCCGCGCGCCGTGCTGCAGCAGCTGATGGACATCAGCCGCTACGTCTACGAGGCGGACCCCGAGATTCGCGTCGACTAGCAAAAGAACACCGCGGACCGATGGCCCGCGGCGCTCTCAATCCGTCGCTCGTCTACCGGGGAGTCCCCCGACACCCGGCTGAAGGTCGATTTCGCGACGTTACTTGGTCGGCAGCAGGGCCATGCGAAGCTGCTTTTCAGCCTTCTTGAGCCGGCGGCAGACCTCCATCTGCGAGATGCCCAGCCGACGCGACAGCTCGGCCTGCGTGAGATCCTCGAAGTAGCGCAGCTCCAACAGGCGTTGCTGTTGATCGGGCAGGTGCGTCATCGCCTCGATGAGCGTGAGGCGATCGTCCAGGTCTTCACGGCCGTCGAGGCTCGTGCGCGCATCCGAGAGCGTGTCGAGCAACGAGCGTTGTTCGTCGTCGTCGGCGTCGCTGCTCTCTTGATCCAGCCAGAGCACCGTGACGCGGCGATCGTACATCTTGACCTGATCCACCTGGTCGAGCGAGACCTCGAGGGCCTCGGCGAGCTCCTGGTTCGTCGGCTCGCGGCCGTGCATCTGCGTCAGGCGTGCCGCCACCTGGCTCAATCGGTACGAGAGCTCCTGCAGCACGCGCGGCCCGCGCAAAAGGTTCTGGCGATCGCGCAGGTAGTGGCGAATGTGGCCGGTGATGAAGTGGACCGCGTAGGTCTTGAACTCGGTGTTGTGCCCGGTCTCGTAGCGGTTGATGGCTTCCAGCAAGCCGATCGAACCGACCTGAATCAGGTCCTCGACCGGATCCGTGCTGCGACGGGCGAGGCCGCGGGCGATCTTCTTCACCAGCGGCAGGAATTCCTCGACGATCTTTTGCTTGTCTCGCGGCGAGAAGCTGCTGAAAACCTTCTCCATGACTTGCCTCCGCTCCTTGTATTGGTTACTAGACCCATTTGTCTTCGGGAGCCCTGCGACACCGCGTCGTCATTGAGGTCGGCACGCTTGCCCCTGAACCAACGAAAGGGCTGACGATCCTTGTCGGGATCGTTATCGCGGGGTCGGCGGCAAACTTTCTTAAACAACCGGCAAATCTTCATCAAACGCGCATCAAATCTCTGTTTGGCCACGTTTAGAACGCCGATTTTCGATCATGCCGCAAGGGCGCCGCGAAGTCCCGCCGTCCGCACGCTTCGCGTGGTGGCCACGCCGGCGCCATGCCGCTACAATTGTGGCAACCGAGAGAAAGAGGTGCGCGTGACCCCGCATGAGCTCAGCCGCCGCGTGCAGGACCTGCGGCGCGAGATCGAAGAGCACAACTACCGCTACTACGTGCTGTCTCAGCCCGTCGTGACCGACGCCGAGTTCGACCGGCTGTTCCGCGAGCTGCAGGCCCTCGAAACGGCGCACCCCGAGCTGGTGACGCCCGAAAGTCCCACGCAGCGGCCCGGCGGTCAGGTGGAAACGACGTTCGCGCCCGTGCGGCATCAGGTGCCGATGCTCAGCCTGGCGAACGCCTTCAGTCTCGAAGAGCTCGAGGCCTGGTACGCGCGCGTCGTGAAGCTCGCCGAGCGCACCGCGTTCCGCTTTTGCGTCGAGCCCAAGATCGACGGGCTGGCGATCTCGTTGCGCTACGAAGAAGGCCGTCTGGTCCAGGGCGCGACGCGCGGCGACGGCATGAGCGGCGAGGACGTCACGCCCAACGTGCGCACGATCGACGTGATTCCGCACCAGATTTCGTTGGCCAAGCCGCTCGAGGTCCGCGGCGAAGTCTACATGAGCATCGCCGACTTCGAGGCCCTCAACGTTCGCCGCGGCGAGGCGGGCGAGGCGCTCTTCGCCAATCCGCGCAACGCGGCCGCCGGCTCGTTGCGCCAGCAAGACCCGCGCGTGACGCGCGAGCGGCCGCTGAAGTTCTGGGCCTACGGCGTCGTGGGGCTCGAGGGCCAAACGAGCCACTACGGGACTTTGCAGGCGGTCCAAGCGCTCGGATTTCCGATCTGGCCCGAGATCGAGGTCGTCGACAGCCTCGACGCGGTCTGGAACCTTTGCCGGGCATACGAAGCGCGGCGAAGCACGCTGCCCTTCGAGATCGACGGCGTGGTCGTGAAGATCGATTCGCTGCGCGAACAAGAGGAGCTGGGCGCCGTGGGGCGCGAGCCGCGCTGGGCGATCGCCTTCAAGTTCCCGCCGATTCAGGCCACCACGAAGCTGTGCGACATCCAAATCCAGGTGGGGCGGACCGGCACGCTCAATCCGGTCGCCGTGCTCGAGCCGGTCGAGATCGGCGGCGTGACGGTCTCGAAAGCCACGCTGCACAACGAAGAAGAAATCGCCCGCAAGGACCTGCGCATCGGCGACACCGTGATCGTGCAGCGCGCCGGCGACGTGATTCCGCAGGTGGTCAAGTCCGTGCCCGAGAAACGCACGGGCCACGAGACGGCCTTCCACATGCCCGAACACTGCCCGGTGTGCGGATCGCTGGTCGTCAAGCCGGACGGATTGGCGATGCGCTACTGCACGGGCGGGCTCTCCTGCCGTGCGCAGCTCGTCGAGAGCATCAAGCACTTCGCCTCGCGCCGTGCGATGGACATCGAGCATCTGGGCGGCAAGACCGTGGAGGAGCTCGTCGATCGCCAGATGATCAAGGATGTGGCGGATCTCTACGGCATCACCCGCGAGCAACTGCTCGGCGTCGCGCGCTTCGCGGAAAAGAGCGCCGAAAATCTGGTCGCGGCGATCGCCGACAGCAAGAAGCAATCGCTCAAGCGCCTGGTGTTCGGCCTGGGCATCCACGAAGTCGGCGAGCAAACCGCGGGCTGGCTCGTGGACCGCTTCCATTCGATGGATCGCCTCATGAACGCGACGGTCGACGAGCTGAAGGACGTGCCTGGCCTCGGCCCCGTGGTCAGCGAGAGCGTCTTCGACTTCTTCGCCGAGCCGCACAATCGCGCCGTCATCGAGAAGCTGCGCGACGCCGGCTTGAGAATGGCCGAAGAAGCGCCCGCGGCGGCCGATGGGCCGCTAAAGGGTCTGGAATACGTCTTCACCGGTCGGCTCGAGCGCATGACGCGCCCGACCGCCGAGGCGCTGGTGTCGCGGCTCGGCGCCAAGGCCGGATCGGCCGTCACCAAGAAAACGAGCTTCGTCGTGGCGGGCGAGGAGGCCGGCTCCAAGCTGGAGAAGGCCCAGAAATTGGGCGTCCCCGTGTTGACCGAGGACGAGTTCCTGGAGCGCCTTTCGACCCTCGATCCGAGCCTGCTCGAAGGAGTGGCACGCTCGTGATGCACGCCGTGGTGCTTTATCAAGAGGCCTGGAGTCCCGCCGAGGACGCCGCGCGGCTGGTGAGCGAAGAGCTGGGCGCCAGGGCGATCGCCCTGTCCAATCGGCCGCATCTGAACCAATACGACCTCGTGGTCATCGCGACCTCGCCGATGGGCCTGTGGGATCCGCGGCTGTGGGCCTTTCTAGGGAGTGGTGAGCTGCGCGGCAAGGTGGTGGCCTTCGTGCATGACTTGTGGCTGCCCGGCGCCGAGGCGTACCTCGAAGCCTGGCACTCCCTCACGCGATTGAGCGGCGCCGTCGTGCACCATCAGCCGCTGCTGGTCTCTTCGAGCCTGCTCAGTGGCCTGAGCGGATCGCAGCGGGCGTCGATTCGGGCGTGGGGTCGCGCGTTGCGCGCCGAGTTCCCGCCGCCGACCTATCCGCATGGGGAGGCGGGTCGCCGGCGCGTCGGCTGAACCGTGGATTCTACGGACGGGCTCGACGCGCCGAGTGTGTTACAATCGGCGCGGAGGTGCTCATGCACGCAGACGAGATGCTGGTCTTCGGCCCGATCATGATTGCCGGTGCGATCTTCTTCGCGCGCCAGGCCTGGCTGTTCATCCGCTATCGCAACGTCCCCTGAGGACGCGATTTTTCGGCGCGCCGAAAAACTTCGTGCAAATTCGCCTCTTGGAGTTCCTACGGGCTTGTAGAATCGATCTCGAGCCGGCGATTGTCGCCGAGGAAGGAGGCCATCGCGTGCGTAAGGACATGCTCACGACCGTGAACGGTCTGGAGTTCAACTACGTTCACCACGGCGTCGGCCCGACGTTGGTGCTGCTGCATGCGTTCCCGCTCAACTATCGGATGTGGGAGCCGCAGATCACGGGCCTGAACGACATGTGCCACGTGCTGGCCCTCGACATGCGCGGCTTCGGCGCCTCGGAGGCCACGGACGGCGACTTCACGATCGAGAACCTCGCGGACGACCTGCACGCTCTCATGCAGCACCTGGGCCACGAGCGCTTCGTGCTCGGCGGCAGCTCGATGGGCGGCTACGTGGCGATGGCCTACGCCGAGCGCTATCCCGAAGACCTGATGGGCCTCGCGCTGATCGCCACGCGCGCGACGGCGGACACGCCCGAGAAGCGCGAGGAGCGTCTGAAGACAGCCGCTTCGGTCAGCGCGTTCACGCCCGCGACGCTCGCCAAGACCATGGCGCCGACCATGTTCGCGCCCGAATACAGCAAGGAGCGTCCCAACGGCTTGCTCAGCGCCGTGCGCGCCTGGATCTCGGGCACCCCGCCGCTGACGATCGCCGGCGCCCAGCGCGCGATGGCCAATCGGCCCGACCGCACGCAAGTGCTGGCGGGATTCCAGGAGCCGGTGCTGGTCATCGCCGGCGAACAGGATCAGATTATGCCGCCGGACGCCGCGGACCAAATGGTGGAGGTCCTGCCCTACGCCACGCTGGTGCGCGTGCCGAACGCAGGCCACCTGCCGAACATGGAGCAGCCGGAAATCGTCAATCAGGCGCTGCGCCAGTTCATGAAGCAATTCACGCCGAAACCGGCCGCGCATACGCCCAGCAGGCAAACCTGAGCATGCAACCGCGCGTCCCCTCCCCCTGGTGAGGGGGAGGGATGGTTGAGCCCCGTCCAGGGGCGAAAACGGGGTGGGGGAGTCTCTTAGCGGACCGCCGGGGGCGGGGGC
>DATNPP010000155.1:0-19368 GCA_036703175.1 Oscillatoriaceae cyanobacterium | reverse complement strand
CGCGCCTGCGCGGGAATCAGGCTCACCAGCCGCACGCCCGCGCGCAGCAATTGGATGGGCACGCGCAGGTTCACCGCCGTGTCGTCCTCGCCGGACTCCACCAGCACGCGCAGGTACTTCGGCCGGGCCTTGGCCGGTGCCGACGAACCGTCATTGGGTGAAGGCGTGGCCGGCGAAAACTCCAGCGCCCCGAACAGCCGCTCTGCGTCGTCGGCCGTAATCTGGCCCTCGGCCAGCATATCGAGAATTCTGCGGCGCTCTTGGTTCATGGGGGTGTCCTCTCTAATACAGACGGATGTTCACGGAAAAACCGGGCTGCTTCAAGTCCAGCTCGGTGCCGGCGAGCGAAGTGAGGATGCTCCAGGGGACGGCGATCGCCTGAAAGGGCGAAATATCGACCAGCCGGCATGCCAACCAGATAAAAGGGAGCAGCAACAGCACGATGGGAAGCAGGAGGAGCCACAGCAGCAACAAGGGAACCCAGAAATGCAGATCGCGACGGCGGAGGTTGCGAATCCCGATCTTGGCGGCAAAGGGAATCATCTCCGTGTTTCCAATTGCCGAATGGCTTCCTCGACAGCAATTTCGCCACGGCTGAGCTTTTCGAGAATCTCGCTTCGCGGTGGAGCGGGGTTGGTGTCCACGAACTCGAGGCTAGCGGCAATCCGGCCAAGCCGCGACTTGATAGTCGGGTAACTCACTCCGAAGACCTGTTCCATCTCCTTGATCGAGCCGTGGCAGCGCATGAAGGCGGTGACGAAGACCTGATCCTCCTGAGAGAGGCGTGCCAGTTGCGGTAGCTCGAAGCAGCCCTCGATGGCAATGTCCGTCTCGGCGAGCCGTATCCGCTCGATGGTGAAGGGGCGGCCCTGCGTCAGCCGGGTCAGCTCCTGCCAGTCCTTTGGCGTTTTCTTGTTCATATAATTAATTCATGCATTAAAAAAATCAATTTGTCAACTTGATCGACTCAAAAAATTCAAGTTTCTCTGTGGGTGTCCTGACTCTGGGGAAACCGACGAGGACCGTCGGGCAGGTGTCAATCGCCGGAGGCTCCGGTGGCCCCACGTTCCCAGCGGTTCACCACGCAGCGCTTCCGGAAGGCCAACAGGTCCGAAGACATCTTGCGTCGAAGGAGAATCGCATTTGGGGGCTTGACCCTCACGCTGCGTGATGGCGTATACCATGGAGCGAAGCTTCGGAGGGATCGCCATGGCGTTCACAGTCAAGGATGTGTGCAAACTTTCGGGAGTCAGCGTCCGCACGCTGCACTTTTACGACGAAATCGGGCTGTTGAAGCCGGCAAGTTACGGTGAAAACGGCTACCGCTATTACGAGGAGGCGCAGTTGCTGGAACTGCAGCAGATCCTGTTCTTTCGGGAGTTGGGCTTCAAGCTCGACGCCATCCGCCGGATTCTGGCAAGCGACGCGTTCGAACAGCTCGACGCGCTTCACGATCACAGGCACTTGCTCAATCAGCGCGTCGAGCGGTTGCACACGTTGATAGGAACGATCGATAAGACGATCGCCCATTTGAAAGGAATGGCCACGATGGCAACCTCAGAGATGTACGACGGGTTCGACCGGTCCGAAGAAGAACGCTATGAGAAGGAATTGGTGGAGCGCTACGGTGACTGCGTGCGCGACCAGTTCGAGACGAGCAGGCAGCGTACCAAAGACTGGAAGCAGGAAGACTGGGAGCGCGAGAAACGCGAAATCGACGCACTCAACCAGCGCTGGAAGGCCGTGATCACGCGGGGGCTCGAGGCGGAACACGCCGAGTCCCAGGCGCTCGCCAGGGCGCAATACGACAAGGTATGCCAGTTTTGGACGCCGAACCGCAAGGCGTTCATCGGGCTGGGCCAGTGGTACGTCGAAAACCCGGAGTTTCGCCGAAGCTTCGACGCCGTCGACCCGCGTTTGGCTGAGTTCTTGGCCGAGGCCATGCGAATCTTCGCCGAACAGAACCTCAGCGCCTAAGCGGGCGGTGTGACAACTCGGTCCGGCTGGGGGCAGAAGTGCTTGTGCCATCTCTGACCCGCTGATGCCCCAACGGACGCATTGCACCGCTGCTCCGCCAGCCATCCTCTCTGTAGAACAAGACCCTGCCTGAATCGGCAGGGTCTTTGCACCTTGGGCTCGGCCCGATTTCGTGGACCTTTGCTTTCAAGTCGGCATCTGACGCGTAACACGTTGAGGCAGTCTCAGGCCTGCATGGCGGGCTTTCCGAAGATCATCCCGCACTCCCCGATTTGCTCGAAGCCGAGCCCGCGATACATTGCCTGGGCCGGATGGTTGGTTTCGCCCGTGAAGAGGCTCAAGGTCTTCATGCCCTGGCGCTCGCGGCTGTCGGCGATCAGCTGCCGCATGACGGCCTTGGAGTAGCCGCGCCGCCGCCGCTCGGGCACGGTGTAGACGCCGCCCACCTGGCCGACGTCGGCGACCCCGGTGTTGAGGCAGGCCATCGCGACGAGGCGATCACCCTCGAAATGCCCCCACCAGCGCTCGGCGCGCACCTTCTCCAGAAAGGCGATGCGGCGTTGCGCCTCGCTGCCCTGCGTGGGCAGTCCCTCCTCGGCATCGAATGCGAGGCGCAAGGCGTCCTGCGCTGCGAAGTCGTCTTCGACCAGCCGGCGCACCGGAACCGCCGGCGCCGAGACCGCCGCCGCCAAATTCAGGCGGAAGAGGGGCTCGCGAGAGCGGGGCTCCCAGCACCCACCAAGTCCAGGTATGGGTGTGCAGCACCAAGGCCTTCTCCGAATCAGGCATCTGCCTCCCACGCGACGTCGACGGGCGGTTGCCCCGCGAATGCCTGGATGCTATGATGATGCTCGTCCGCTTGTCTGTCAGGAAGGGCCCCATGGTGATCGCTTTCCGTCCGCCTTTGGCCTCCTTGTTCGCCCTCGGCGTCACGCTCGCGGCCTGTACGCCAGCGCCGGGCGTGAGCCAGGACATCACCTACGGCTACCTTGGCCCCGACGAGCCCTCGGGCAGCGGGGCGGTCCAGATCGTGGCGCAGCAGACGAACGGCTCTTCGTGTGGCACCACGAACGTCTACTTCATCAAAGCCGGCGAGGAGGATTCGGCCCAGCTGCGTGCTCAGCCGAACGGCCACATCTGGCTCAATGCGGTGGACGGCACGTACCGCGGCGCCAACTTCGATATCGGGACCTACACGCAAGGCCAGTCCAGCGCCCTCACCGTCACCCTTGCGCCGGGCTACAGCGTGTCCGCCGCGGGCGCCGTCCCGCTGTTCAGCACGACCGCCTATTGCACGGTGGATTTTCACCTGCCCGATGCGGCGCCCACGGTGAGCCCGAGTGCCTCTGCGACCCCCTTCGGCGGGGGCTGAACGAGGCATCGTTTACGCACCTCGGGTGTATGGTGCCGCTTTGCAGAACTGGACGGGCAGGCTCAAGGGCCGGCAAAACGTTCGTCAGCGGTGTGCTCGTTACTCCAGGCCGCGTGTTCTTCATCGGCCACGGGGGCCGAGTACTTAGAGCCTCCGTCTGCGTGCGACGGGGCGCTCCAATCATCCGGCTGTTCCAGCCCGCGAGGGGGTGCGCTATTTGACCATGCGATATGACCATGTTAAGATGACCATGCCAGGTAGTCATGAAGGAGGCGGCCTCATGCTCAATCCGGATCAGAAGGTGCCTGCCGCGGAGTTCAAGGCCAAGTGCCTTCAACTGATGGACGAAGTCGAGGCACGCCACGTCCCGATCGTCATCACCAAGCGGGGGAAACCGATCGCCCGCCTCGTTCCCTATGAGGAAGCCGCTTCACCCTTCGGATTCATGAAAGGCTCCGTTACGATCCTGGGCGACATCGTCGCGCCGACCGGTGAGCGCTGGGAAGCCGATGAGTAACGCCATGAAGCCCGTGGTGCTTGATACCCACGTCTGGCTTTGGGTGATGAACGGTGCGCCGATTGCGCAGGCGGCTGAAGAGGCGATCGCGCAAGCCGCCGCACAAGGAAATGTGTTCGTTCCGGCCATCTCGGTCTGGGAGGTGGGCATGTTGGAGGCCAAGGGACGCCTTCAGCTCAGCGCGCCGGTCTTGCAATGGGCTGAGAGAGCCTTGCAGGCGCCGGGCATCCGGCTGGCGGAGCTGACGCCTGCCATTGCGATTGCCAGTAGCCAATTACCAGGCGTCCTGCACGGAGAGCCGGCCGATCGCCTGATTGCAGCTACCGCGCGACACCACAGCGCCTTGTTGATAACCAGGGACCAGAAGTTGATTGATTACGGCCAAACGGGCTTTCTTCAAGTCGTCCCTGCCTGAAGCGATGATCTTCTCGGCCGCCCAATTTGTGAGACGGGCTTGATCCGGATTCATGGGAACGCCTCCTCCCGCTACAATGGGAAAGAGGGCATGTTCGCATGTCCAGACCATGTCGACATTACTCCACTGAGTTCGAGGACCGATTGCCATGCATCTCGAAACCCTCGCCGTCCACGCGGCCCAACGCCCTGACCCAGCAACCGGGGCGATCGCCCCGCCCATCTCGCTGTCGACCACGTTCGAACGTGATCCGTCGGGCGCCTATTCGCGCGGGTTCGAGTACGGCCGCGACGCCAACCCCAACCGTGCGGCCCTGGAAGAAGCGATGGCGCTGCTCGAAGGCGGCGAAGTCGCGGCCGCTTTCTCGTCCGGCATGGCTGCGGCGAATGCCGTATTTCAGGCTCTCGCGCCCGGCGATCGCGTCGTTGCGCCCAACGACGCCTACATGGGCGTCGGCAAGCTGCTGCGCGAGGTCTTCCGCCCCTGGGGGCTGGAGGTGGTCTTCGTGGACATGGACGACCTCGCCCAGGTGCGCGCGGCGCTTTCGACGCCGACGCGTCTGGTCTGGCTCGAGACGCCGTCGAATCCCTTGCTGAAGGTGACGGACATCGCCGCGGTGGCGGCGCTGGCGAAAGCGCGCGGCGCGGCCGTGGCCTGCGACAACACGTGGTGTACGCCTGTTTTTCAGCGGCCGCTCGATCTGGGCGTGGACCTTGTGGTGCATGCGACCACCAAGTACCTCGGCGGCCACCACGACGTGCTGGGCGGCATGGTCGTCGCGAAGGCCGCGACACCCCTGTTCAAGCGCATTCGTGAGCTTCAAATCCAGGCCGGCGCTGTGCCGTCGCCGTTCGAGGCCTGGTTGACGCTGCGGGGCATTCGCACGCTGCCCGTTCGGATGCGGGCCCACGCCGACCATGCGATGGCCGTGGCGCACTTCCTGGATGCCCATCCGGCAGTCGAGATTGTCCACTACCCGGGATTGTCCACGCACCCCGGGCACGAGGTTGCCGCCCGTCAAATGCGCGCCTTCGGCGGAATGCTCTCCTTTCAGGTCAAGGGCGATCGCGCCGAAGCCATGGCGGTGGCGGCCCGTGTGCAGTTGTTCACGAGGGCGACGAGCCTCGGCGGCGTCGAGAGCCTGATTGAGCACCGGGCATCGGTCGAAGGACCGACGACGAAGACTCCCGAAAACCTCCTGCGCGTGTCCGTGGGGTTGGAGCACGCCGACGACCTGTGCGCGGATCTCGACCAAGCATTGCGGGGCTCGTTTGCTCGAATCGGCCCCTGAAATCGCTGCATGGGCCGGGCGTGGCTACGCTGCACCGACCAGGGTGCGCGTCCCAATCACGCCAACGAGCGCCTTCTGGTCGAGCCCGACAAGTCCTTGACATGCGTCAAACGGTGTAGTAACGTTTATACATGTGCGAATTGCTTCTGTAGATGGGAGTGCTGGCGATGACGATCACCACCCTCTCCAGCCGAGAGTTCAATCAGGACACCAGCAGGGCCAAGAAGGCCGCTTCACAAGGACCGGTGTTCATCACCGACCGGGGGAGGCCCGCCCATGTCCTGCTGAGCATCGAGGAGTATCAGCGCATCACCGGCGGACATCGAAAAATTGCCGACGCGTTGGCAATGCCGGGTCTTGCAGACATCGAGTTCGAGCCGACCCGCGTCGACATCGGGATCCGACCGGCTGACCTCTCTTGAGGTTTCTCCTCGACACCAACGTCGTTTCCGAACTGCGCAAAATACGCTCGGGGAAAGCCGATCCACGCGTCGCCGCGTGGGCCGACAGCGTGGACGCGGGCAGCCTTCACCTGTCGTCTATCACGGTCCTCGAACTGGAGCTCGGCGTTTTGCAACTCGAGCGGAAAGATCCACAGCAAGGTTTGCTGCTTCGTATATGGCTCGACAAGCTGGTTTTGCCGGAGTTCAACGGCCGGATCTTTCCCGTCGATACCGCCGTCGCGCAGCGCTGCGCACGCTTGCACGTGCCCGATCCACGCTCCGAACGGGATGCGCTGATTGCAGCAACAGCGCTCGTGCATGGCTTGACCGTCGTGACCCGCAACCTCGCCGACTTCGAAGCGACCGGTGTGCCGCTCTTCAACCCGTGGGATCCTCCCAAAGAGAGAGAGCCTCGAGGTACGCACGCGTAGCGAGGTGATCCTGAAAAGTTCGAAAGCGCCCACGCCAGGCACCCCTCTGGAAACGAAGGCCTCGCCTGCATTGGCGAGGCCTTTCTGATCTTCGATTTCGAGCACTCCAAGCCTGTTTGTCTGCCACATGTAAGCCATTCGTCGCGGCCTCGAACAGAAGACTCTCCGAATCCCGGTGACGAACGTGTTCGCGGGGCACGGTCCGTCGGAATTTTTTTGACGCTCGGTCACGTTTCCCGCTCGTGCTCCGTCAATTGCATGAAGCGAATCCCGGGTGCGCAGTATCCGGGGTTCGCCAGGCCCCCGCTGCTCACGAAAGGAGCCAAGCTCATGCAAGCCCGGACAACCAACCCGGTTCTCCTCTATCCCGAAGCCCTCAAGCACGTGCTCGCCCTGTCCAAATCCACGCAGAACGACGGCGTGCCGCGCAAGACGCTGCACCTGGTCTTGCTGCGCGCCAGCCAAATCAACGGGTGCAGCGTCTGCGTCGACATGCACGCCCGCGATGCCAAGAACGAAGGGGAGACGGATCAGCGTCTGCTCATGGTGAGCGCCTGGCGCGATACGCCCTTCTTCAGCGACGCCGAGCGCGCCGCGCTTGCCCTGACCGAGGCCACCACCCGCATCGCCGACCGCCCCGACGCGGTCTCCGACGAGATCTGGCAAGAAGCCGCCCGGCATTACGACGAGAAGGCCCTCGCGAGCCTGGTCATCAGCATCGCGCTGATCAACTTCTTCAATCGCATCAACAACGCCACGCGCCAGTTGGTCGATCCGGATGCCGCCCGCAAGGCGGCCGAACTGATCGCCCAGGCCCACTGAGCCCTCCGCACGGCGGGCCCGGCGTGCGTTGCCGCGCCGGCCCGTGTCGGACCGGGCACGAGCGTCACGCGTCGAGGAGCGCGAGGTCGAGCGCTCGGAGGCGCTCAGGGTCACTGATCGCCTCCAGCGCAACGACCTTGTCTCCCTCGACCGTGAAGGCAATGACGACGGCCAGGCGCCCACGCGGGGCCACGAGGAGGCCGAGCGTATCGCCGACGCGTGCCAGGGCCGCGAACCGAGCGCCCTTCGCGCCCGCGATCGCGCCCCGCGCGACGGCCTTCGCGCCGCGGAGCTCGAGGGCGGCGCCGGTCGGCGAGGCGACGCGGTCGAGCCGCAGGCGAATGTCCGGATCGAGCACCGCGAGCAGCCGGTCGAAGTCGCCCGCGCGCGAAGCCGCGAGGTAAGCGTCGACGACCTCGCGCTGGCGGGCGAGATCGGCGACTGGGGGCTGCTCCGAGCCATGCACGCGCCGACGCGCGCGGCTCGCGAGCTGCCGCGTCGCCGTCGGGGTGCGCTCCACGATCGGGGCGATCGCCTCGAAGGGCACGTCGAACATGTCGTGCAGCACGAACGCGACCCGCTCGGCAGGTGCGAGCATGTCGAGCACCACCAGCATGGCGATGCCCACGGCGTCGGCCAGCAGCGCCTCATGCTCCGGGTCGTGCTCGGCCGCGCGGATCGCGGCCAGCCCGGTCAGTTGGGACTCGATCGACTCTTCGCGCCGCGATGCGCGTGAACGCAGCATATCGAGGCACAGGCGCGAGACGACCGTGCTCAGCCAGCTGCCCAGGTTTTCCACGCCGCTCGCCCCGGCGCGACTGAGCCGGAGCCAGGTCTCCTGGACAGCGTCGTCCGCTTCGCTCGCGGAGCCCAGCATGCGGTAGGCAGTTGCCCGCAAATGGCCCCGGTGTTCCTCGAAGCGCCGCGTCAGGCTGTCTTGTTCGCTCATCGGTCACATTCCTTCGTCGCGTCTCGTCATTCTATTGACGCATGAAACCGCCCCGTTGTGACGGATTTCAGCCTGTCGAGAGCGGATCACGCCCGATGTGCGATCGTTAGGCCGCCAAGACGCGTGAATCCTTGGGTCTTGGCTTGCGTTCCTCACCGATCCAACAATGTAGACCCGATGCTTGGATAAGAGGAGGCCTGCGACTACGCGGGCGCCCCCATGCTCGCACGCCGTGGTCCGAAGAGCCGGCGTCCTAGCGACCCTTTTTGCGCCGCGGCGGCTGCACGCGCCGTCCGCGGGCGATGAGCAGCTTGGCGATCGCCGGCAGCACCGCGGTGGACTCGAGCGGTATATGCAGCCAGGCGGGATCCTTGCCGCTCGCGAGCGCCTCTTCGCGCAGGGCGTCGAGAAAGGCGCTCTCGGCCGGATCCGGCGTGTGGATGAAATCCCATTCCTCGGCTTTGAGGTTCAAGCTCAGCTCGAGCTTGTCGTCGAGCGGCGAGAGGGCCATCAGAAAGCGATCGCCGGGCAGATAGGCCCGGTAGCTCCAACTGCCGGTGGCCTCGGAGTGCATCCAGCGCCATTTCGCCTCGAACTCCGTGCCCATCTCGACGACGCCGTCCCACACCGCGAGCTTCGGGCCCAGGGACTTGGTGAGTTGCTTTTGATTGGGAGGGGTGCCACGGGGGGCGGTGGGCTCGGTCATGGGCTTGCAGCTTATCAGATGCGACTCGGGTGAACAAGCACACTGCTCATGTCGCGCGGATTTTGGAATTCGTTGTGGCGCACCTGCCGAAGTGGAATTATCTCAATCGGCCGTACAAGAGGCTGTTGGCAGGCTGGTGAGGTCCTCGTCTCGAAGGGCTGTCAGTTGCAACAGTTGTATCGTCTTCTCGGAATCCGTCTTCGCAAGGACGAATCGAATGGCCTTCGGCGTCATGACGAGCGCATCCGATTTGTCCGGGGTCCAGGGAGAAGTGACCACGCGCTTGGGGAAGGTGCCACGCACGACGTACTCTTGGAAGGTCGTGTCCGCTTCGAGCGGACCGCCGGGAGGGGTAAGGGGCGGTAGTGGCCCGATCTCGTCGCGACTGACAGCGTGCTCGGAGATGCAGAGGTCACGACCATTCCAGGCATCGACGACTTTGGAAGCGAACGCCTCGATGTCGACGGCCACGTTCGTCGTCGCCGTCTCCTTCGTTCCTGTCACAGTCGCCGGAGCCAGACGCGGCAACTCCGCGATTGGAAATCGGGCAGGCAAAAGGGTGTTCTTGTCCGCGAGCACGTTGATGACGTAGTTGGCGACTTGCGTACCCTCGGCGAATGTCACGTCGAACGATTGCAACTCCGGCCCATCCTGTGCAAGTCCCGGCAGGTGTTCGGCATCGACGGGAATCGCCATCCCGTTGGCTTCGGTTCCCGTGAGCGAACGCTTACTCGCCACGCCTGTCTGTTGATTGGTGATCGTCATCTGCAAGACATCGGCATCGAAAGGCTTCGCCACCTCGACGGTCGCGACGTCGCCGAAGTGATCGTAGGGGCCGTCGATGAGGTATGCGAAAGGTGCGGGCGCTCGACCGCTGCAAGCGGAAAGCAGCAGTCCCGCTACGATCAGTGTACGCAGTCTCGTCATGGTCCCTCCGCGGGTAGGCCTGAGGATCTTATTCCCGAGCGAGCTTGGGTTCTGTGGCCTAAGCAAGCGGCATTGAATGTGGGTAAACTGGATGGAGGAAATCGCGCGAGCGGAAGAACTTTCAGATCGGAGGCGTGCCCGTGTTGCTCAAAGTGGCGGATCGCAAAGACGAGGCGATCGCGGGCTTGGAAACCCTCGTGGCGGAAGCCGGCGGCGATCGCCGAAAGGCCCTGGAGCGCGAGCTGAATATCCTACGCGCCGGCATCAAAGGCGAGAAGGACTCCGCCTATCTCATCGATTTCGACTACGCCCAGAGCAAAAACTGGGTCGTCATCCATGACCTCCGGCTCGAACTAAACGACCGCGTCGCGCAGGTCGACCACCTTTTGATCAACCGCTTCTTGGAGGCCTACGTCCTGGAAACCAAGCACTTTCACGCGGGCATCAAGATCACGGATCAGGGAGAGTTTCTGCGTTGGAACAATTACCGACGCACTTACGAAGGAATGCCCTCTCCGCTCGCGCAAAACGAGCGACACCTCGTGGTGGTGCGCGACGCCTTCCAGACGATCGAAATGCCGACACGCCTGGGCATCCGGCTGGCGCCGACGTTGTTCAACTACGTGCTGGTCTCGCCGGAGGCACGCATCGACCGGCCCAAGAGCCTCGATACCAGCCGCGTCATCAAAGCCGATGCCTTGACGGGGATCCTCGATCGGCGCGCGGACGAAATGAGCCCTCTCGCGACGCTCGGAAGCGCCGCCAAGCTGGTTTCCTCAGATACGCTGCAGCAAATCGGGCGCCAACTGGTTCGTTTACATCGCCCGCGTCCGATGGACGTCCAGGCACGCTATGGCGGCGCCGCGATCGCGCGGACGCCTACCGATCCCACCTTGGGCTCGGGCCCGTTGCCTTCGATGGTGACGGCAGAAGGACGTGTGGCTGCTGCACCCGTAAGAGGCGCCGGCTCGACCGAGGAGACCGCCGCCTTGCCCTCCTGCCGCAATTGTGGCGGCTCGAAGCTCGCCATTTTGTACGGTAACAGCTATTACTTCAAGTGTACCGATTGCAACGGAAACACGCCCGCCCGCGTGAGTTGCGGCAAGCCCGCGCATAAAGAGCGGCTTCGTAAGGAGGGGCGTAACTTCTTCCGTGAGTGTTCCGACTGTGGCACCAGCGCCCTGTATTTCGTCAATCCGGCATAGCGAAAGGCACTTCAAGGCCGCCTCTACGCCGGTTGATCCCGAATACGATCAGTTCATCTTGGCCCCGACGCCCGGAAAGGCCGGAGGCTCCGAAAAAATCGAGTTGCCGATCTGGCTGTAGAGGCTGCTGATAATCACGCCGTCGAGGATGATCCAGAGTAACGAGCCATGGGCGGCCGTGGCCGGGGCTGCCACGACGTCGTAGAACAACGTGACCAGGTCGACGCCGAACGCGATGGCGAACAGCCTGCGTCCTAACTCGGCGTAGCGTCCGAGGTACCACCAGGCGCCGAAATAGCAGACGGTCGTCACAACGGCGCCCACCTTGTCGGCGACCGTGAATACGGGGATGTCCGGTTTCGCCAAAATCACGATGACGGCGATGGCACCCAGTATCCCGCGTAGCATGGAGAGCGACCTGGCCCAGTCGATGTGCCTGTAGACGTTGAACTCCGACTTGACCTGTTGCTTCTCCTCGGGGGTCACCCAGCGCCGCTTCCAAGACACCAGGCCACGCGCTTTCGCCTCGTCTCGGGAGATCGAATCGAGCGACAGTCCCCAATCCCGGTTGATCAAAAAGTCCTGGCGCCAAGGCTGATACTTTTTCATCGCTAGTTCCCCTTTTCCACTTCGTCGTTTGTTCCCGCGGATTTGCCGCACGAAACGAAGACGGGCTTGGGCGCAGGGCTTCTCCGGTTGCGATTCGTCCTCTCACAAGCAAACTGTCCCCGCAGGCCGAGGTGCGGGTGCACATGCGCTGCGAGCCCAGTGAGGAAACGGCGATCGCCGAGGGGGGCCGGCAACGCGCCCCGTATCAATGCTCCTGCGAGCCCTCCGGCGCGTTGCCGCCGTGGAACCGCCCGAACAGGCGCGCACTCATGACGCCTATGAGCAGGATGCCCAGGCCGAGAGCGATCACGTGGTCCCAGGCGCGCCAGTCGAAGTTTCCGACCCGGACTAACAGCAGATAGCCGACCACCAGATTGAAGAAGCCCCACAGCACGTTGACCGTCGACGAAGACAGGCCCTCGCCGGGCGGCTTGGCGAACGGGCTTTGGAACGGCCGGCCCATGACGCCGCTGACGAAGTGGGGCGCGGCGTTCGTCAGAAACAGGCCGGCGAAGAAGTAGGCAATCAGGTGAGCCCAGTTCATGGTCGATGCTTCATTTGATCGGGCCTCCGCCGGCCTCAGAGGGCCCCTTAGGTCGGGCCGAGCCAGGTGGTCGGGTTATACCACTTGAACGGGTGTTGCAGGCGCCAAATCCGGCGCGTGGCGTCCTGGTCGCACTCCTTGCCGCCGATCCGTTGGTAGCCGGCGTAGTCGTTCTCCTCGGCGGACTTCTGAATCGCATACAGCGGCTCGACGGTTTGCGCCGCGTGGATGCCCTTCTCGTAGAACACCTCGGCCGGGCGCGTCAGGCCATCGTGAGCGAAGGTCTCCGCCTGCGCCAGGTAGGCGCGTGAGGCGGCGTCGCCCTTCTTCGTCGGTTCCTTCTTGGCGAGCGAGGCGGCCCGCTTGGCGACGCCTTCCGTGTCGTAGTCCGTGAGGAACTGATTGCCGGCCCGTTTGCCGGTGTGGTTCATGGCGTTCGCGACCTTGATGACCTGCTGGTAGGAATCGGTGCTGTCCGACGCCTGTTTGTATTGGCTCTCGGCGGCGCCTTCGAGGCCGCGCGCATTGAAGGCGTTCGCCAACGCCAGGTGCGCGTCGGACTGGCTTTGGCCCTTGGCCGGAACGGCCTGTAGCTTGGCCCCCAGCTTGTTCGCCTTTTGATCGAAGGCTCGAAACGTGTCGGCGTAGCGGTAGCCGTCGACGTCGTCGCTCTTGTCGATCAGATCCTGATACGCGAGCAACGTGGAGAGCGACTTCGAATCGTCGATGGCGTCACCAATCGCCTGCCCGGCAGGCGTGTAGAACCCCTGGGCATCGAGATGCTTGGCCTTCTCGAAGAGCGCCCGGGCCTTTTTGTCGTTGCTCGCGGGGGTGGTGGACAACGCCAGCGTGTCGCCGCTCACGTTCGCAGTGGCGTCGACCGGCGTCTTGACCGACGCTCCTGAAGCCGGAGTGGGACGCTTGGCAGTCGACGCGACGGGGTTGATGGACATGCGGCCTCATCTTGCGGACAACGGGGACGAACATGTCCCTTGTCGGCGCGGGACGTGCGATCGCTTCTTGTCTCCGAACTAAGCTATCGGTAATTTTCCGTTAATGCGCCTGAGCGTGGTGAGTACTCTGCGCTGCCCGCGATTGCCGCGCCAGACGCCAGGTTTCACGATCGGCCCGTTTTAACGGACGCCCCAAATGACTTAACGGGATTTTGACGTCAGCCCGGCACCGCTTCCGCGATAACTCTGAAGGAAGTTGAGGAGTCTTTCGATGTCATTGCTCACCCAGCAGCACAAGATGCAGACCTCGGCCCCGCAACGCGGGCCGCGGACGAGCAACGTGCCCGCGAAGCCGCAGCCGACCCAGGCCCGGCGGTTCGCCGACACGCTGGCGCTGGCGAAGCAGCAGGGCACGGCGCCCGTGCCGCAGGCGCCCGTGCGTCAGCCGGAAGCTCCCAAGTCGCCGCTCGCGCGTTTCTTCAAGCCCGCGGCACCGACCGGCTTCGAACAGATCATGTCGAAGAACCCGCAGACCGTGTGGAGCAAGGAGCTCACGCCCTTTACCAAGGCGGCGCTGAACGCCTATCAGAAGGGTCAAGTCGGCAACTCGGTGCGAGGATTGGATCTGCGCGGCATGACGGCGGGAGCGATTCGCACCACGCTGCTGCGTCGCGGCTTCAAGATGGAAAAGAGCAATCTGCGCGATTTCAAGACCGGCCAGCCCCTGGTCGATCCTATCACCGGCGAGCCCATTCCCATGGAAGTTTGGTGCCACGAAGACGGCGGCATGGTGCGCCTGAAGCCCCAGGGTGACCCGACGAACAAGCACCGCCCGCAGCCGCACGCGAGCGTCTCGGTGAAGTATCCGCCCGACGCCAGCGGCCACGACTTCAATCACGAGGCCTTCAAGCTGGACTACGCCGGCAATCCGCTGCCCAAGTGGGCCAAGGACGCCAACAACCCCTACGGCGATACGGCCGCGGGCAAGCAGTTCCTGGACGATCTGGCGGATCGCACCCACTCCAATCTGGCCTGATGCAGGCTCTCTATTTCCTCGCACCGGGCGGCGGGCGCCGCTTCGATCTGACGCAGCTCGAAGCCCTGCTGATGAAGCTGCCCGGCGCGTTCCGGCATCCCGATCCGACGGAGCTGTGCTACGTGATCGCACCCAATGCCGCGATGGCGAAGGCCGTCGAGGACCAGTTGCACCGGAACCCCGGCACTTCGCTGGCGAGCCAGGGAATCGTCACGCTGGCGCCGACGGGCGTGCGCATCGAGCAGGATGCCCCCGCGGCGGTGCACGCCCAGTTGAAGCCCTTCGTGACGTGGCTGATGCGCGCCTATGCGTGCAAGGTCTATTCGGAGGAAGGCGAGGACTGGACGGCGCGCTACGCGAACCATCCGGAAGCGCTGTTCCTGGAAGAGCCCGTCTGATTAATCCGCGACCAGGCTGATTTCGACACGCTCCTAGGGAAGCAACCTCAAGAGGCTCATGCGCAGCGTCCCGATCTCGAACGGCTTGAAAATCAGCTTGTCCATGCCCGCGGCGACGGCATCCTGGCGAATCGTCGGCGTCGCCACGGCGGTCATGCCGATCACCGGCAGCCCCTCCCATTGCGGCGTCGCCCGGATCAGCCGGGTGAGCGTCAATCCGTCCATGCCCGGCATGGCCACGTCCACGAGCGCGATGTCGAATTGCTCGCGGCGCAACAGCTCGAGCGCCTCGTCGGCGTTCGTGGCGACCGTGGGCGCGTAGCCCTCGCCGCGGCACAGCACCGAGGTGATGTGCGCCGTGCCGGGATGATCGTCAACGATCAGAATTTGGTAGGCCATGGGGGTGCTCTTCAATCGGGATCATCGGGCCCGGGTGCCCGCATAGGCCACCGGTGGCGTCGGCGTGACGCCTTGCAGGGGCAGCTCGCAACAGAAAGTGGCGCCAGGCTCTGAATGACTATCGAGCCAGATGCGCCCGCCGTGTGCTTCGACGATCGCCTTGCAAATCGCGAGGCCGAGCCCGACGCCCGTCACGTTGCGCGTGTCGCCGCGTTCGGCCTGGAAGAAGCGCTCGAAAACTCGCTCCCGATAGGCGGATGGTACGCCCGGGCCTGTATCGCTCACGACGATCAGGGCCGACGAGGCCCGCGCTTCGAGCCGCAAGGTGATGCGTCCGCCGGCGGGCGTGAATTTCAAGGCGTTGGTCAGCAGGTTCAGTTGGACCTGCATGATGCGACGCGGATCGAGGGAGGCGACGAGTTCCGCGTCCGGCACGTCGACCTCGAATTGGACCGTCTCCGCCCGGCTCATGTTCTTGAAGTCCTGGGCGACGTCGCGCGTGAGTTGGCCCAGATCGCAAGGCTCCATCTCGTAGGCGAGCTTGCCGAGCTCCATGCGCGAGAAGTCCAGCAGATCGTCGATCAAGCGGTGTAATTGGTCCGCCGAGCCCGCGACGCTCGCCAGCAGCGAGGCGACATCGGTCTCGGACAACGGGGATTCCCGCATGATGGCGACGCCGCCCTTGATCACGGTCAACGGCGTGCGGAGCTCATGGCTCACCATGCTCAAGAAGTCGTTCTTCATCTGGTCGACCGCCCGCAGTTCATGGTTCTGGCGCCGCAACTGCGCGGAGGTCCCCTCCACCACGAAGATCAGCATGCCGACGCCGGTCGTCAAGTTCAGAAAGCCGGCCAGCCAGTAGCCGAGCCACATCCAGGGGGTGTTCAATACCAGGGGGAAAAGCAACGGCATCGCCCCCAACGCGAGCAGCGGGGTGCCCAGCCAGGCGGCGTTGAAACCATCATCCGGCGCCTTGCCGCGCCGTACGAGCACGAACCCCAAATAGGCGATGCTCGCGGAAAGCAGCAGCAACGGAGGTGTGGAGACCAACGTGAAGGGCGCGCCCCGCGCGATCATGCCGAGCGCGAGCAGCAGCCCCAACGACATCCCCCAGCCGTAGAGGCGCCGAGGAAGCTGCCGCTGTTGCAGCGCGGCCGATGTTTGCTGGTAGTACCAGGTCGAGGTCAGGCATAAGGCCACCTCGACGCACTGGCTCGGAAGCGGGCGCCCCCAACAGGAACTGATGGCCTCGAGGGCCGTCATCGCGGAGGCCGCGCCGAAGGCGCGCGTCCAATGCTGGAAGAACCCGTTGTTGTAGTTCCGCAACACGAGCAACGAGGCCGCCAGAACCACGGCGAGCCCCGTCAGATTGAACAGGCTGGCTAGGTTCGCCGACATGGCCTATTTGCCTCGCTGAAAGCGCGATTGCCGCTCCCGGAAGCGCCGCGCGATCGCCCCGTTTGTCATATTCACGCAATAGTAATTTAATGCTTGCTTGAAGTCAAGATCCTCTCCCTGGGCCGATGTGCGGGTATATCAGAATTTAGGTTGCTTGCTGGGGATTGAGGATTGGAGGGGCTTTTATGTCAAGCGGGAGAGAACGGCGAACGATTCTTGACGGAATTATTACGGGAGCCGTGAATGACGGCCTGATGCACCGAACTGTCGAGGACGAGAGCCTCAGCGGTCGGATCGTCGTGCTCGAAGGGCACGAGCTGCGGCACTTCGGCTCATGCAGCTATCTGGGGCTGGAGTTGGATGCGAGGCTCCGCGAGGGGGCCATCGAGGCGTTGGCGCGCTACGGCACGCAGTTCTCTTCGTCGCGCGCTTACTTGTCCTCCCCGCCCTATGCGGACCTCGAGGACCTCTTCGAGCGCATTTTCGAGGCGCCCACGCTGCTCGCTCCGACCACCACGCTGGGCCACCTTTCGGCGCTGCCCACGCTGCTCGAAGACACGGACGTCGCGATCTACGATCAGCAGGTGCACCACAGCGTCCAAATGGCCCTGAACCAGGCGCGTCTGCAGGGTACGGCCACCGAGATTCTGCGCCACAATCGACTGGATGTCCTCGAAGAGCGCATCAAGACGCTGCGCAAGCGCCACAAGCGCGTCTGGTACCTGGCGGACGGCGTCTACAGCATGTACGGGGATCTGGCGCCGGTCGCGGAGCTGTACCGCTTGCTCGACGCCTACGACGAGTTCCATGTCTACATCGACGACGCCCACGGCATGAGCTGGCGCGGCGAGAACGGCCGGGGCCATGTGCTCGACGGCCGCGCGATTCATCCGCGCATGGTGGTCGCGACCTCGCTGGCGAAGGGCTTCGGCGTCGGCGGCGGCGTGTTGGTCTTCCCCAACGCGGAGTGGAAGCGCCTCGTGCGCACCTGCGGCGGCCCGATGATCTTCTCCGGGCCGATTCAGCCGCCTTCGCTCGGCGCCGCCCTGGCCTCGGCCCGCTTGCACCTGACGGACGAGATTCGCACGCTGCAAGCGCAGCTTTCGGAGCGTCTCCAGTATTGCAATCAGCTGCTCAACGCCCACGGCTTGCCGCTCGTGTCGCAAGACGAGGTGCCGATTCGATTCGTCGGCATGGGCCAGCCGCGCGTCGCTTTCAACATGGTGCGCCGGCTGATGCAGGCGGGCTACTATGCCAACGTCTCGATGTTTCCGGCCGTGCCGATGAAACGGGCGGGCGTGCGCTTCACGATTACCAACCACCACACGCGGGAGGACATCCGAGGTCTGGTCGAGACGATGGCGGCGTGCTTGCCCGAGGTCCTGGCCGAGGAGCAAACCTCGCTCGAACAGATTCGCAAGACGTTCGACCTTCCGGCCGTCGGACGAGTCGCGACACCGGCGGCTTCTACCCGGCCGACGCTCGAGATCTCGGTGCGGGCCGCCTCGCCGATGCGCCTGGAGCACCAGACCTCGATCCAGGCGCTCGATCGCGCGGAGTGGAATCGTCTGATGGGCGGCCGCGGCGTCTTCGATTGGGACGGCCTGCGCATGCTCGAGGAGACCTTCTCGAACCAGCCGCAACCCGAGAACAACTGGCGCTTCCACTACTACATGGTGCGTGGCGAGGCGGGTGTGCCCGTTCTGGCGACGTTCTTCACCGAGGCGCTCTGGAAAGATGACCTGCTCGAGAAGTCCTCCGTCTCGCGCGCCGTCGAGGCACGCCGCGCGCAGGATCCGTCCTTTCTCGTCTCGCGCGTGCTCGGCATGGGCTCGCCGTTGAGCGAAGGCAATCACCTGTACCTGGACCGCCGTCAGGATTGGCGCGAGGCCATGCGACTGCTGTTGCGCGCCGTGCGCGACGAGCAGGAGCAAAGCGGCGCGACGAGCCTCGTGCTGCGCGATCTCGCGGCCGACGATGCCGAGATGGCGGAATGGATGCGTCGAGAAGGCTTCGTTCGCACCGAGATGCCCGAGGCCTTCGTCGCCGAGCTGATCTGGGCCGATGAGGACGCCTTGATTCAGAGCCTCTCGCGCAACTCGCGCCGGCATCAGGCGCACGCGGTGCAGCCCTGGTCCGGCGCTTACGAGATCGAGGTCGTGGATGGCGACAGTCGCCGGCTTTCGCCCGAGGAGATCGCCCACCTGCACGGCCTCTATCGCGAGGTGAAGGGGCACAATCTGGCGTTGAACACGTTCGAGCTGCCGGCCGATTTCTTCGCGCAGGCCTCGCGTTCACCCGGCTGGGAGCTGCTGCTGTTCCGCCCCCGCGGCGCGTCGCACGAGTTGCCCGTGGGCTTCGTCGCGAGTTACGCCGGCGAGGATCACTACGTGCCGCTGGTGGCCGGATTGGATTACACGCACGTGCACTCGGCGGGGCTGTACCGGCAGTGCCTGCGCCAATCCTTGCTGCGTGCGAAGGCGCTCGGAAAGCGTCAGGTGTTTCTGGGCTTCGGGGCGCCGCTCGAGAAGTCGCGCTTCGGCGCGCGGCCGGTTCGTCACGTCTCCTATCTGCTGGCGACGGATACCTACCAGCTGGAACTGCTCGAGCAAGTGCGGCACGAGGCCTGCCTGGCCTGAGGCCGTCGGGAGGGGCGACGAACGACGAACGCCATCCTTTTCGATGACGTGCCCGCCACGGGCAATTCGCCCTTGCGTGTCAGGGGGGAATTGCTAGAGTGGGCACGGGTGGACTCTTGTTCACGAGAGAGAGGTATTGCGATGCGTTCCAAACCCGAGACGACGCGCGAGAAAGTGAGCATTTCCATGGTGCCGGGGGCACTGGCGACGCCCAGCGATTTGAGTCAGTCGAGCGTCGAGGCGATCGCCCGGGCGCTGAACGGCCTGGTCGCCGACGCGTTCGCCCTGTACGTCAAGACGAAGAACTTCCACTGGCACCTGGCGGGCGTGCATTTCC
>DATNPP010000150.1:0-5990 GCA_036703175.1 Oscillatoriaceae cyanobacterium | reverse complement strand
TGAGCCCGGACATCTTCACGGCGCTCAAGGAGCTGAACCTCGAAGAGGCGCGCGGCTTGCTCGCCGTGACGGACGACGACACGCTCAACCTCGAGCTCGCGCTCATGGCGCAGGAGCACAATCAGCACATGCGCGTGGTGGTGCGGCAGTTCGATCCGCACATGGCCACGTTGCTGGAGCGCAGCTTCGACATTCAGCTCTCGCGCAGCCCCTCGGCGATCGCCGCGCCCGCGTTCGCGGTGGCGGCCTCGGCGGACGACCTGCTCGACGCGTTCGATCTGGGCGACGTGCTCTGGTGCGTGGGGCGGCTCGTGATTCCCAAAGGCCATCGCCTCGAGGGCATGGCCGTGCGCGATCTGTGGCGCGTCGAGGTGTTGCCTTTGAGCCTGCGGCGCGGCGACAAGACGATTCAGGCGCCCTTCGACGGCGACTGGACCTTGCAAGAAGGCGATAAGTGGGTGATCGTCACCCCGCACGACCGCTGGATCTCCTGGAAAGGCGCCACGCGTCCTGTGACGCCCTGATCCCGCCGCGATCCCCGAGGCTCGCTCCAGCGTTGGAGGAGGCGTCCCGGCGGATTATAGTGGGATCAGAGCTTTCAGAGGGAGGAGGGCGTATGGCGACGCGAATCGAACGGGCCCCGGCCGAATGGTGGGGCATGAGCGCTCTCGCCGGTCTGATTGGCGGCGCGTTCATGGCGCTCTACGAGATGCTGTACTTTCTGAGCACGTACGGCGTGTTCTGGCTGCCGATGAACATGGTCGGCGCGATCATTCCGGGCTTCCGGCCGCCACTGCCGACCTTCAACGCCGGCCCGACGCTGACGGGCATCTGCCTGCATCTGATTCTGGCGGCCGTGTGGGGGCTGATCTACGGCGTGGTCGTCGCGGCCCTTTTCCCGCTCGCGGCCCGCACCTGGCGCGGCGCGGTGCTGCTGGGGCTCGGCTGGGGCACGGTCGTGTGGGCCGCCATGGCGCTGATGCTCAGCCAGATCGTGCTGCCTTACTTCTACATCGTGGAGAATCCGGCGATGCTGTGGATCGGCAATCTGGTCTACGGCGTGGCCTCCGCGCTCTTCCTCTATGCGCTCGAGCGTCGGCATCGGGTGGTGGTGACCTTCTTCCCCGAATTGACCGAGGCCGAGGCGCGCGAGCCCGAACGCTGGATCTGATTCCGTTTCATTCCTGAGGTTTCCACGGGGCCGGCGATCGCCGGCCCCGTGCGCGTTTGGGAACCCTTGATCGAAAGCTGGCCCAAGATTATGTTATGATTAACGAAGCTTAATGAAGAAATGATTCTTCAAGGGGAGGGCCGCCATGCTCCGACCACTCGCCACCTTGATCGCGGCGCTGGGCCTCGTTTTCACGCAAGCACGTCCCATCGCCCTCACGCCGCCGCTGCCGCGTCCGACGCCGCACGTCGTCGCCGAACGGCAGACCGTCTTCGCCTTCATCCGCTCCCACGCGGGAATGCCGGCCGCCGAGCGCTACACGGATCTGATCGTCGCGAAGGCCCGTGCCCATCAGATTCCCGCCCTGCTGGTCGCGAAGGTCGTCAATCGCGAAAGCAGCTTCCATGCGGACGCGCACAACGGCGCGTGCTCGGGGCTCATGCAGGTGGCGTACTTCCACTTCCGTCACGGCCTGAGCCCCACGCGCCCGGCGGACAACCTCGAAGTGGGCTGCAGCGTGCTCGCGGGCTACAAGAAGCGCTTCGGCAGTTGGCCCGTGGCGCTCACGGCCTACAACTTCGGCCCGGGCGCGACCGCGAGCCGCGGGCTCGGCACGAGCCGGTACGCGCGGCTGGTGCTCGCGGGGCGCTGAAGCTCAAGCTCGCTCGCGGGACGCCGATATTGTGCATGAATGGCCCGTTTGCCCGCTCGACGGAGCGGGTACAGATCGAATGGGTGATTCGCCAAGGAGGGCCTCCCATGACGCGACGTTTTCTGAGCACGTTGGCCGTCGCCGCGCTCGCGGTGTCGCCGGTGGCCTGTCAGACGAAGACGGCCTACTTTCCGACCTTCGGCCTCGCGCCCAACAGCACGGCGCACGCGACCGTCGGCGCCGCCGCGGCCGTGCCGGGCAACGCGGCCGTGCCGGCGCCACCGGGACTCACGAGCAACGCCTTGAACGCCCAGGTCGTCTCGACGCGCGCGGGCGAGCTCACCGTCACGCTCAACGGCGACTTCGCAGCCCTGCTGCACAAGGCCAAGTACCAGGTGCTCGCGACCGTCGCGGACATCGCCAACGTCACGATCACGGTCGACCCCGCCACCGGCCCGGCCCAGCAGCAGACGATTCCGCAATCGGCGCTGATCGCCGGCACCACCTCGGCGACCTTCACGGGCCTGAACCCCGGCTCCGTGACGATCACGATCGCCGCCTACGACGCGAGCGGCGCGAACATCGGCAGCTCGACGCAGACCGTCAACGTGACGGCCGGCGCGCCGACGCCGGTGAGCCTTTCCGTGCAGCTCGATCCGACCTACACCGGCGTCGCCTCGGGCTCGCTCTCGACGAGCGTCACGTTCACGAACGGCCCGACGATCAACGGCACGCCGACGCCCAACGGCACGCCGGCGCCCACGGGCACGATCATCGGCCGCTACGGGTTCAACGTGGGAACGTCCGGTCCGCTGCGCCTCGTCTTCGATCACACCGGCAACGCCTGGATCGCGGCCTATTCCAGCAATCAGATCGTCGAGATGTCCGACACCGGAACGGTGCTCAGGACGATTTCAGTGAACGCGCCGAGCGACCTGGCTTTCGACGCAACCGGCAACCTGTGGGTCACGAGCTACGGAATGTCCGGCACGCTCACGAAGATCACCTCCGCAGGCACCGTCGCGGGCACGTACACGGTCGGCCCCTACCCGAGCGCGCTGGCATTCGACGCGCTGGGCAACATCTGGGTGGCGAGCTACGTGACGGGCTCGCTGCTGCAGTTCGCCCCGTCGCTCGGCATTCCCGTCGGTACGGCCATGGTCGGCCAGTTCCCGCTGGCGCTCAGCGTGGACACGCTGGGCCGCATCTGGTGCACGAACTTCCACTCGAGCAACATCACGCGCCTGGGGCCCACCGGCACCGTGATCGACACGTTGTCGCTGGTCAACGCGAGTTCGACGTCGGATCCCGAGAACCTGGTCTTCGACGCGGGCGGCAACGCGTGGGTCACGAACAACGCGAGCGACACGGTCACCGAGGTCAATTCACTCGGTTCGGTCGTCGGCAACATCACCCTGGGCCATGGTCCTTATGGATTGGCCTTCGACCACAACGCCCACCTCTGGGTCGCGAACTCCGACAGCGACACGGTGTCCGAGCTCGACATGACCGGCAAGGTCCTCGGCACGTACGCCGTGGCCCACACGCCCAAGGGCGTCGCGGTGGACGCCAAGGGCAACATCTGGGTGACCTGCTACGGCCAAGATGTGGTGAACGTCCTGGCGCCGTAGGGCGCGGCGTCCGCTTCGCGACCACATCTCGTGCCGCCGGACGTCAAAACCCGGCGGCACGTCTGATCGCGCGGCCGACGGACGACGCTCAGGCCGCGTCGAAGCGCCGCCTTCAGGTGGTCTCGACGTCGCCGTCGTGGTAAAATGGGGCGATCCGGCCACTATTCGACTCCGAGAGGGAAAGCGACACCTATGGAAACGCCAGCCGTCGAGACCAAAGCCAGCAAGGACTTCATTCGCGAGATCGTGGAAGAAGATCTGCGCAGCGGCAAGCACAAAGAAATCGTCGTGCGCTTTCCGCCCGAGCCGAACGGCTATCTGCACATCGGGCACGCGAAGTCGATCTGCCTGAACTTCGGCATCGCGCAGGAGTACCACGGCCGCTGCCATCTGCGCTTCGACGACACGAACCCCGCGAAAGAAGAGCAGGAGTACGTCGATTCGATTCAGCACGACGTGAAATGGCTGGGCTTCGAGTGGGGCGACCACCTCTTCTACGCCTCGGACTACTACGAGCAGTGCTACGACTACGCCGTCGAGCTAATCAAGAAGGGCCTGGCCTACGTGGACAGCCTCAGCGCCGACGAGATGCGCGAGCACCGCGGCACGCCGACCAGCGCGGGCAAGAACAGCCCGTACCGCGATCGCCCCGTCGAGGAGAACCTCGACCTGTTCGCGCGCATGCGCGCGGGCGAGTTCAAGGACGGCGCGCATGTTTTGCGCGCCAAGATCGACATGGCCTCGCCGAACCTGAACCTGCGCGATCCGGCGCTGTACCGCATCAAGCACGCGCATCACCAGCGCACGGGCGACAAGTGGTGCATCTACCCGATGTACGACTACGCGCATCCCATCTCGGACGCGCTCGAGGGCATCACGCACTCGATCTGCACGCTCGAGTTCGAGGCGCACCGCCCGCTGTACGACTGGGTCATCGAGCACACCTCGGTGCCCTCGAAGCCGCGTCAGATCGAGTTCGCACGCCTTGCGCTCACGCAGATCATGATGAGCAAGCGCTATCTGCTGGATCTCGTGAAGCGCGGCGTCGTGTCCGGCTGGGACGATCCGCGCATGCCGACGATCTCGGGCATGCGCCGCCGCGGCTACACGCCGCGCGCGATTCGCAACTTCGCGACGGCGATCGGCGTGAGCAAGGCCAACAGCATGGCCGAGTACCAGCAGCTCGAGTACTACGTGCGCGAGGATCTCAATCAGATCGCGGAGCGCCGCATGGCGGTGCTGCACCCGCTCAAGCTCGTGATCGAGAACTACCCCGAGGGCCAGGTCGAGCACTTCACGGCCGAGAACAATCCCGAGAATCCGGACGCCGGCACGCGCCAGGTGCCGTTCTCGCGCGAGCTCTACATCGAGCAGGACGACTTCCGCGAGGAAGCGCCCAAGAAGTACTTCCGCCTCGCGCCGGGCATGGAGGTGCGCCTCAAGCACGCCTACTACGTGACGGCCAAGGAAGTCGTGAAAGACGCCGAGGGCAACATCGTCGAGGTGCGCTGCACCTACGATCCCGAGAGCCGCGGCGGCGGCACGAAGGACGGCCGCGTGGTCAAGGGCACGCTGCACTGGGTCTCGGCGGCGCACGCCGTGCCGGTTGAAGTCCGCGAGTACGAGTCGCTCTTCACGGTGCCCGTGCCGACGGGCGACGACAGCGAGCTGAATCCGAACTCGCTCACGACCTACACGGCCCAGGCCGAGCCGGCGCTGCGCGAGGCCAAGCCGGGCGATCGCTTCCAGTTCCTGCGCAGGGGCTACTTCACGGCGGACACGGACACGAAGGCCGAGTATCCGGTTTTCAATCGCACGGCAACGCTAAAAGACACGTGGGCGAAGCTGGAGAAGAAGCAGTAGGCCAATCTGGTGGTCGCAACGCGACCCCGACCTAGATCAGGTCGGGGTCGTGTCCGATTTGGGCACGGTTGAAGCGTTGGGAGCGCTCCTCCGACACTCGGCTTAGCGAGATCGACGGGCTTCGAGCGTTTGAAAATTATACACGTTTAGGCATAATAGACATGGAGCGATCCGCATACAGGTAAAACGCCTTTGGCGAAGCCCTCAAGTAAACCTATCGCCTGGAGGACCGCGCGGTGAGCAATCGAAAGATGAAAAAGGAAGTCGTTGACGGCGTTGAGCTCACATGGGGCAGCGATAACATCTTCGCCGACCTGAAACGCCCGAATCCGGAAGAGCACTTGCTCAAGAGCGAGCTGGTCTCGCAACTTCGCTTGGCTATCGAGAGCAAAGGGCTCAAGAATCAGTCCGAAGCCGCCGCATTTCTAGGCATTCCTCAGCCACACCTCTCTCGGCTCTTGCGCGGCCGCTTTGAAGGATTTTCGGTCGAGCGGCTCATGAACCTATTGATCGCCATGGGTAAGGAAGTCGAGATAGTTGTGCGCGATCGCCCACGCGATCGTGAAGCAGGAGCCGTACACGTCCTCGCGGTTTAGGCTCGATTCTGTGCGCTGTGTGGCGGCGATGACGAAAAACGAGAGGGCCAGAATACAAATAGCGCGCCGGCCAAGAC
>DATNPP010000144.1:0-4424 GCA_036703175.1 Oscillatoriaceae cyanobacterium | reverse complement strand
GGGGTGCAACATGTTCGAGAGATTTACTGAAAAAGCCATCAAGGTCATCATGCTGGCCCAGGAGGAAGCGCGGCGGCTGGGGCACAACTTCGTCGGCACCGAGCAAATCCTGCTCGGTCTGATCGGCGAAGGCACAGGTGTCGCGGCCAAGACCCTCAAGAGCCTGGGCGTGAGCCTGAAAGACGCGCGCATCGAGGTCGAGAAGATCATCGGCCGCGGGTCGGGCTTCGTGGCGGTGGAGATTCCCTTCACGCCGCGCGCCAAGCGCGTGCTCGAGCTGGCCTGGGACGAAGCCCGTCAGCTCGGCCACAACTACATCGGCACCGAGCACCTGCTGTTGGGCCTGATTCGCGAGGGCGAGGGCGTCGCGGTGCGCGTGCTCGAGAACCTCGGCGTCGACCTCAGCCGCGTGCGCTCGAACGTGATCCGCATGCTCGGCGAGAACGCCACCACCTCGACCACGGGCCAGCATCGCTCGAAGACGCCCACGCTGGACGAGTTCGGCTCCAACCTCACGCAGATGGCCGAGGAGCATCGCCTCGATCCGGTGGTCGGCCGTGAAAAAGAAATCGAGCGCGTGATCCAGATTCTGGGTCGCCGCACCAAGAACAACCCGGTGCTCATCGGCGAGCCCGGCGTCGGTAAGACGGCGATCGCCGAGGGCCTGGCGCTCAAGATCACCGCGGGCGAGGTGCCCGACATTCTCGCCGACAAGCGCGTGGTCACGCTCGACATCGGCTCGCTGGTCGCGGGCACCAAGTACCGCGGCGAGTTCGAGGAACGCCTCAAGAAGATCATGGAAGAGATTCGCGGCGCCGGGAACATCATCCTGGTGATCGACGAATTGCACACGTTGATCGGCGCGGGCGCGGCCGAGGGCGCCGTCGACGCGGCGAACATCCTCAAGCCGGCCCTCTCGCGCGGCGAGCTGCAGTGCATCGGCGCGACGACGCTCGACGAGTACCGCAAGCACATCGAGCGCGACGCGGCCCTCGAGCGCCGCTTCCAGCCGGTGAACGTCAACGAGCCGTCCGTCGACGAGACGATCGAGATCCTCAAGGGCCTGCGCGAGCGTTACGAGACGCACCACCGCTTGCAAATCACGGACGACGCGCTGGTCGCGGCGGCCAAGCTCGCGGATCGCTACATCTCGGACCGCTTTTTGCCGGACAAGGCGATCGATCTGATGGACGAGGCGGCCTCGCGCGTGCGTCTGCGCTCCTCGAGCCTGCCGCCCGCGGCCAAGGAGCTCGAGAAGGAGCTGCGCGGCTTCACGAAGGAAAAGGAAGCGGCCATCCGCGCCCAGGACTTCGAGAAGGCCTCCCAGCTGCGCGACCAGGAGCAAGCCGTGCGCGATCGCATTCGTGAAATCGCGGCCGAGTGGCGCTCCGAGCGCGGCCAGACCGCGACGCCCGTGGTCGACGAGGAGGAAATCGCCCACATCGTCGCTTCGTGGACCGGCATTCCGGTCAAGAAGATGACGGAAGGCGAGACCGAGCAGTTGCTCAAGATGGAAGAAGAGCTGCACCAGCGCGTCATCGGCCAGGAAGACGCGATCCACTCGATTTCGCGCGCGATTCGTCGCGCCCGCGTCGGCCTCAAGAATCCGAAGCGCCCCATCGGCAGCTTCATCTTCTCGGGTCCGACCGGCGTCGGCAAGACCGAGCTCGCGAAGGCCCTGGCGGCGATCGTCTTCGGCAGCGAGGACGCGATGATCCGCATCGACATGTCCGAGTACATGGAGAAGCACGCCGTCTCGAAGATGATCGGCTCGCCGCCGGGCTACGTCGGCTACAGCGAGGGCGGTCAGCTCACCGAGGCGGTGCGCCGCAAGCCTTACTCGGTCGTGCTCTTCGACGAGATCGAGAAGGCGCACCCGGACGCGTTCAACATCCTGCTGCAAATTCTCGAGGACGGCCGTCTGACCGACGCCAAGGGCCGCGTGGTGGACTTCAAGAACACGATCGTGATTCTGACCTCCAACATCGGCGCCCGCGCGATCGAGAAGGGCCAGACGCTGGGCTTCAGCTCCGGCGGCGAGGACAACAAGTACCGCAAGATGAAGGACGTCGTGATGGACGAGCTGAAGAACAACTTCCGCCCCGAGTTCATCAACCGCATCGACGAGATCATCGTCTTCCACCCGCTCACCAAGCCGGAAATCGGCCAGATCGTGGACATCATGCTCAAGGAAGTGCGTTCGCGCCTCAAAGAGCAGGAGTTCGCGCTCGAGCTCACCTCCGAAGTGGAGGAGATGCTCACGGCCGAGGGCTACAACCCCAGCTACGGCGCGCGTCCGCTGCGTCGCGCGATCCAGCGGCTGATCGAGGATCCGCTCGCCGAGGAAATCCTCGCGGGCGCGCTCAAGAAGGGCACGATCCTCGCCAAGCGCGACGGGGAGAAGGTCATCTTCGCGATGAAGGAAGAGACCGGCGAAACCAAGCAAGAGGCCAAGGCGGGCGTCTGAGTCCAGCCTTGTGGCCGGGAGCGAAAGCTCCCGGCCTTTTGCTTTCGAAACGCGCCAACGCCGCATGGCGCCGCGTTATGGAAGCTTGATTGCTCGTCTGCAATCCGGTAGCATGGCGGCGGAGCGCCTCCATGCAAGCTTTCAAGTATCCCGACTCGCCGCCTCCGCGCCATTCCCGCCGGCCACGCCAATCGCTCGCAGCCTGGCTGGTCGCGGGCGCGATCGCGGCCGGCGGCGGCCTCTTTCTCTCGCCCGCGCCCGCCGCGGTGGTCGGCTCGCTCACCCGCTTGATGGCGGCGCGCAGCCCCGACGGCGCACAGATCGCGCAGGCCCGGCAATCGGAGCGCGAAGGCAATCGTCAGCTCGCGCAGGGGCAATACGAGAAGGCCGCTCGAAGCTTCGCGGCCGCGCTGGCGATCGATCCGACCGCGACGTCGGCCTACCGCCGCGCGCAAGACGCCAGCTACCTCAGCGGCCATGCTTTCGACCTGTCGGCCGTGCTGCCGGATACTGAGCGCCGTGCGGCCCTCGAGATCGCCCTGGGCGATGCCGCGCTGGCGCGCGGCGACGCCGCCGAGGCCCTCGTGGATGACGACCAGGCCTGCCATCTGGCGCCGCAGGCCAGCACCGCGCTCGAAGGACGTGCGCGTGCGTTGATGGCGGTAGGCCGGACGGCCGAGGCGATCGCCGCCTTCCAGGCCGCCGTGGCCACCAAGCCGCAAGACCCGGCGCTCGCCGACGCTCTGATCGCCGCGCGTTACCAGGCGGGCCAGGAAGTCGACGCGGAGAACGCCGCCATTGCCGCCTTCGGTCCGCTCGCCGCGCAGGACGGCAGCGAGACCGTCCAGGTCGGATTGATGGAAGCCTACGTGCGCCGCGGTCTCGCGCCGCAAGCGGTGCTCGCGACCGTGGCGGCGCCGTCGAACCTCGCGCCGGCCTGGCGCCAGTTCTTTCTGGCCGAAGCCTACATGCGCGACTACCTGGCCAACCCCAACTGGCACACGGCGGCCCGCGAGCAAATGCGCGCCATCGCCGAGCACGCGCTGAAGCTCGCCGGCCCCGCGGAGGCCCACGCCGCCGCGCAGGCCCTGATTGCCCGTGCGACGGCAATCGAGGCCCAGCGTGCCTACGACCACGCCGATTTCGATCAGGCCTCGAGATTGTTGGATCAGGCCCTGGCGCTCAAATCTTCCCTGAACGATCCGCATGAGCTGGCCGCGCTCTACGTCCGCCGGGCGCATCTCGAGAACACGCCCAGAGCCCTCGAGCGTGATTTGGAAGCCGCGCTGGCCCTGGCGCCCGAGAATCCCTGCCGCGCCGAGCTGGCGCGCGCCGAGAGCGCACAGGGCGTGCTCGCGCTGAGCCTGGGCAAGCCCGACCAGGCGCTCGCGCCGTTCGCGCGCGCCCTGGCGCTGCAGCCGGACGACGCGGCGATCGCCGTGCGCTACGCGCAGGCCCTGACGCAGGCGCAGGTGGACGACGTGCTCGGGCACTGCGCGCGCGCCATCGGCACGGGCGATCGCGACGCCGCCGCCGCGTTGATTGCCCGCGGATTGCTCGCGCAGCACCAGACGGACCGGCTGGCCGCCTTGCTCGGCCGCAGCAGCCACGCCCGCTTGGTCCAGGCGGAGCGCTTGCTTGCGCAGGGCCATCAGCCGGCGGCCCGCGAGGCTCTAATCGAGGAAGCGCCCACGCATCCGGCGCTGTGGAAGCGCCTCGGCGGCATCGATCAGGCGATCGCCGCGACGAGCCGGGGCCCCGCGCGCGTGGCCGCGCTGCAGCGCGCCCGCGACGACTATCGCAAGGCCCTCGCGCTCGAGGACGATGCCCACGTGCGCGGCGCGTTGCTCGGCTGCGAGCGGCAGCTCGCCGAATCGGCGCTCGCGCGGAACTCGCGAGAAGCCCAGGCGATCGCCGAGCGCGCGCTGATCCTCGCGCCGCACAATCCATGGCTCTC